>JALYUH010000437.1 GCA_030853985.1 Bacteroidota bacterium
AGTGTGGGCACATGGGTGGGAAGGTCCTGATCCCCACGCAGTCGGCCATCAAGAACCTGGTCTCCGCGCGCCTCGCCGCCGACGTACTGGGCGTGCCCACGCTGGTGGTGGCCCGCACCGATGCCGACGCCGCCGACCTGCTCACCGCCGACGTGGACCCGCGCGACCAGCCCTTCATCCTGCAAGAGGCCGAGCGCACCAACGAAGGATTCTACCGCATCCGCTGCGGCGTGGAGGCCGGTATTGCCCGCGGCCTGGCCTACGCTCCCTACTGCGACCTTATTTGGATGGAGACTTCCAACCCCGACTTGGGCCAGGCCCGACAGTTTGCCGAAGCCATCCACGCCCAGTTCCCCGGCAAGCTGCTGGCCTACAACTGCTCGCCGTCCTTCAACTGGGCTGCCAAGCTGAGCGTGGAGCAGATGGAAACTTTCCGCGAGGAGCTGGCCGCCCTGGGCTACAAGTTCCAGTTTATTACGCTGGCGGGCTTCCACGCCCTCAATACCAGCATGTTCGAGCTGGCTCAGGCCTACCGCCAGCGCGGCATGGCGGGCTACTCCGAGCTACAGGAGCGGGAGTTTGCGTTGGCTAAGGACGGCTACCAGGCCGTGAAGCACCAGTCCTTCGTGGGCACTGGCTACTTCGATGCCGTGCAGAACGTGGTAACCAGCAACCAAACCAGTACCGCCGCCCTGGTCGGCAGCACCGAGGAAGCGCAGTTCTAACCACGGATTAGCCCGGATTTTAGGGGATTTCACGGATTTTGTAGCCGTTGTCCACCGTAATTTTTCCACCGGGTTTTTAGCAAAAAAGGGCTTGCCATTTGGCAAGCCCTTTTTACTTTTTTGTCGGCTACAAAACCCGTGAAATCCGCTAAAATCCGGGCTAATTCGTGGTCTGGAAGGCCTGCTCCAGTGATGCGTAGTCCGCACCGTGGTTTGCGGCCGAATCCTTCAGCAACTGCTGCTGCCAGGGGCGCAGGGCATGCTCGGTGCCCAGCTCGATGATGTCGGCGATGAGGCGGTTGCTGAGCACCATATTGGCCATGGTGTTGCCGTGGTCGGTGGCAAGGTGGCCTTTGAGGGCCATGAGGAGGGCTTCGCGGGCATCGGCGCGGGCGGCGGCGGGGCCGTTGAGGCGGCGGCGGAACGGAAATTTGCGCTGCTCGGCCGGCAGCGGGGCATCAGGCTCCAAATCGGTAGTGCCGATGGCCAGCAATTGCTCGGCATAGGGCGCACGCTTCAGCTCGGGGTGCAGGCCGTTGGCGGTGCGCAGCTGCAGGGCAGTTTCGATGGGGTTGCGGGCCAGCTCGGCCAGCCGGTCGTTGCTGAGCACGTGGTAAGGCGGGCGGTCGAGCTGCCGCGCCACGGCATCGCGCAGCATGTACAGCTCCCGGAAAATGGGCATTTCCTGGCTCGAAATCTTAAATTTGGCGGCGTTGCGCGACCACGGGCGCGGGTCGTCGCGGCCGTAGCGCACGGCTTCGAGGGCCAGGTTTTCCTGAGCAGCCCAGTCGGCGCGGCCCAGTTCCGCCAGCCGGGCGCTGAGGCGGTCGGTGAGCTCGAACAGGTAAAGCACGTCGTTAGCGGCGTATTCTTTCTGGGCTTCAGTGAGGGGGCGCTTCAGCCAGTTCGATTTCTGCTCGCCTTTGTCCACTTCAAGGCCCAGCTCGGCCTGAATGAGGCGGCCCAGCGAAATATTATTGTCCTCGGCGGCCAGCAGCGTGAATTGCACGCTGGTGTCGACAATATTGAGGCAATTCACGCTGAAAACCTCGTCCAGCAGCAGAATATCGGACTTGCAGGAGTGGAACACCTTGGCCACGGCTGGGTCGCGCAGCACGGCAAACAGCGGCTCTAAATCGGCGGCCATGTCGGGCAGCGGCAGCGGGTCAATCAGGTACGCCTCCTGGCCATCAAACACCTGAATAAGCGCCAGATGCCGGCCGTAGCGGTGGCGCATGTCGTCAAATTCGAGGTCAATGCCAATGCGGGGCAGGGTGGCAAAATGCGCGGCGGCGGTGGCTACCGCCTCGGCGGTGGTGAGGTAATGAATGGTGGGCATTGAAGCAGAAAACTATAGGTGCGTAAAGGTAGCCCGGCAACTACAAAGCCGCACCGCCTAGGGCCCGGCCGCTAGCGGGGTGCGGGGCGGCAAGGCTGGTTTGGGAGGCAGGCAACGCGCTACTTGTCGCCCAGCAGCAGCTGCGGGGTTGGGCCGCGCCCGCCGCCCATGATGATGACCTTGGCGTTGGGCGAAGTAGCAATGGCCTGGTTGGCCTTAATGGTTTCGTACTGCAACAGCTTGTCGCTGAGCTCGGTATTTACGATGCGCTGGTAGTCGGCAATGCCCTGGGCCTCCACGCGCTTGCGCTCGGCTTCCTGCTTTTCCTTTTGCAGCACGAACTGCATCTTCTGGGCATCCTGCTCGGCCGAAATCTTGCTCTCGATGCTGCGTTTCACCGATTGCGGCAGCTGGATGTTGCGAATCAGCAGCTGGTCGAGCTGCAGGCCGTTGGTGCGGAAATCCTTCTCGATGGCGGCCAGAATCCGGGTCTGGAACTCCTCGCGGCGCGTCGAATACAGCGCCACGGCATCGTAGTACACGGCATTATCCCGGATGCGGGTGCGCGAAATGGCCCGCACAATTTTATCCTGGTAGTCCTCGCCGATGGTGGCCAGGATTTTGGGGGCCTGCGCCGGCACCACGTGGTAGAGCACGGTGAGGTCAATCACGACTTCGAGCCCGTCGGCCGAGAGCACCCGAATGGCGTCGTCGCCGGCCTGCTGGCCCTCGCCGTGCTGCGCCGACATGGTGTAGTTCTGGGTGCGGGTGTCGAAGCGCGTTACGTCCACCAGCGGGTTCACCACGCTCAGGCCCGGCGGCAGCACGCGCGGCTGCACCTGTCCAAACAGGGTTTGCACGCCCACCTGGCCCACGCCCACCTGCACCACCGTGCTCAGGGCCAGCCCCAGCAGCAGAAACGCGCCGCCCAGAAAAACCAGCCCGCCGCGCAGCCGCTCCAGCCGCTCCGAAAACCGTGAGGCATTCAGCCCCACCACCAGAATGATAAAACCAAGGATAATGAGGAACATGGCAAGGAGCAATTAAATGGGTACAATGAGCAATGAGCCGCTGGCCCGGGGGAGGGGCCGCGTGCGTGGTGTTTTTAGTGGTTGTCGTCGTCGGTTTCAAAGTCCAGGGTGCGGGCCAGGTCCACGCCTTCCTGGGCAATTTCTTCGAGCAACCCGGGGGCGTCGGCATCGAGCGTGCGGCCGAAGAGGTTGAGCAGCTCCTCGCCTTGCTCGTTCACGTAAAGGTTTTCGTATAGGCGGTCGAACAGGCGGGCATCGCGGCCCACGATGCGGTCGATGTCCTCGGGCGAGCGGGCCTCGCTCAGGGCGCGGTGCAGCACATCGAGCACTTGGCGGCTCTCGTCGTGGTCGCCGAGCTCCGACACCAGTTTAAGCAGGCTCATGGCCAGGCCCAGGCGCACCTGTTCGAAGCGAAAGGGCAGCTGTGCGGGCGCGGCCTGGCGCATGTCGGCGTAGGCGCGCAGGGTGGTGGGCGTGAGGTAGTACTTCACGTCGTTGGGGGCCGTGAAGGCGAGATGCAACAGCTGTTCGTAGGGCGTCATAATAAAACCAGCGGGTGGGGCCGCAACCGGGGCGGCGGGGGTGCGTAGGCAGAAAGGCGCAAGGTACGCGTTGGCCACAGCCCCAGGCATCAATCGCCGGCGTGGCTGCGGCATTACATCACTTCAACCTATTGCTTCTAATGACGCACAAAAAGAAATGGCTGCTATTCGCGCCGGCCGGGCTGGGCGTTATCGGCGCAGGGGCCAGCCTGATACACTGGGCCGGCAGCCTGAAAGACCAGCAGGTGCCGACTTCGCAGTGGCTGGCCGCCGGCACGGTGGCGCTGGTCGTTTTCAACGCGGGCATCAGCCTGTTTGGGCGCGGCGTGGTCGAAAAGGTGCTCTACGAAGTACGCGAAAAGCCCCCGCTGCCCCGCTAGCCAGCCGCCCACAAAAAAGACCCCGGCCGAGGCCGGGGTCTTTCTGGAAATACGGAAAGGAACAGTTCTGGAAAGGACTATTCGGTTTTCGCTTCGGCTTTCTGCGTGGCTTCAACGGTTTTGTTGCCCACTTTCTGGGTGCCACGCTTCACGGCGCGTTTGGTTCTTTTGGCCCCGTGCTTGATAGCAGTGCCGGTTTTGTGGGCCACGTTGCCAGCGGCATCTTTAGTGTTTTCGAGGGCTTGGCCCACGTTGGTTTTACCAGTTTTGGTTACCACTTTCTTGGTGCCGTTGTCGCGTACCTTCACTTCCGTAGTGGGCGTGGTTTGGGCGAAAGCGGTGGTGGCGAAGGCAAACAGGGCGAGAAACAGAGTTGCTTTTTTCATGGATTTGTCAGAAAGAAAAAGGGTTTGTGGGGCTTTTACGCGCCCCTTCGGCAAAGGTTATTGCTAGTACCGTGCCATATTATTTCCGGCTTTGGCCAGCGCGCTACGGCAGCAGCAGCGAGCTGTCGCCGTAGCTCAGAAAGCGGTAGCCGTGGGCCAGGGCGTGGTCGTACGCCGCCCGCCAACCGGGGCCTAGCAAAGCCGCTACCAGCAGCAGCAGCGTACTCTCGGGCTGATGAAAATTGGTGATGAGCCCGCTTACCAACCGGAAGCGGTAGCCCGGCGCAATCAGCAGGCGCGTGCTGGCCTCCAGCGCATCGGTTCCCTGGGTTTCGAGGTGGTGCAGCAAGGCCGTAAGGGCATCGGCAGCGCTGATGCCCGCCGCCGCCTCGGCCTGTTCGTATGGCTGCCACTGCGTCACGAGCAGCGCATCGGGCCGCGCGTTTGGGTTCAGCCGCAGGCCAACGCCCAGCCAGTACAGCGTTTCGAGGGTGCGCAGGCTGGTAGTGCCCACGGCGATAACCGGCCCCGGCTGGTGCGCCAGCAGCTGGCGCAGCAG
>JALYUH010000110.1 GCA_030853985.1 Bacteroidota bacterium
CAGACGATTTGCGTAAGTCCTGAAACAGAAAGCGCTGGTTTGGATGGTATTTTGAGCAAATGATTCATAACACCCTACAAACCAGCGCTTTCTACTGCCGTTACTGGCCTTTCAGCTTGTCTTCGCCGCCGTAGGGCGAGCCGGCCGTGATGTCGCCGCGTAAGCCGCCGGTGCTTTGGCCGGGGCCAAACCCAGGCTGGGGGGCGGTCGTATCGTTCTCGCGGCCGGTAGGCAGCGGCATTTCGGGAGCCATGGGGGCGTTGGTGAGCGCGTCGGTGGGCACTTGGCCAGCCTCCGAGCCACCACTGGCACCAGCGCCGGTTATTTCGCCTACTTTAGCTACGTACTGGCGCTTGGCGTCCTCCTCCGAAGTGCCTTTGCACTTGTCCCAGGAGTCCCACTGGGCCTGCGACAGGCCGCCCGGACCGCTGGCCTGGTCGGCCCCGTCGGCATCTACTTCTTCATTCTTCATGTTGACATCGCCCTCCGTGGCCTGCTTATACAGGCCATATAGGGTAGTCATGTGTTGCGGAGCCGTAGCGGCGGGTAAATTATTTACTTGCTGCACGGCAGCTTCAAATTCTTGTTGCAGGCTCATGGGAGGGGTGGGGGAGAAATAACGGATAAGGGCCGGCCGCCGGGCAGCCGGCCCGGTTAGCTTTACTAGCCTAAGCCGGTCGGGGTTGCCTGCTGGCAGCCGCAATTAGCCCCTGGCCGAAATTGTCCCGCCCACGAGCCTGCGTCCGGCCCTATCTTTGCTGCCTAGCTATGTGTGGAATAACCGGCGTTTACGCCTTCTCCGATGCCGGCCGTTTGGCCCTGACCCGCCTGCAGGCCGCTACCGATGCCATTGTGCGCCGGGGCCCCGATTCGCAAGGCCATTTTGTGTACGACAGCGTGGGCCTGGGCTTCCGCCGGCTGGCCATCCTCGACCTCTCGGCCGATGGCAACCAGCCCATGACCGATGCCTCGGGCCGCTACACCATCGTGTTCAACGGTGAAATCTTCAACTTCCGCGAGTTGCGCGAAAAGCTGGTAAAAAAAGGCTATCAGTTTCATTCTCAAACTGATACCGAGGTTATTCTAAACCTCTATATCAGCGAGGGCCGCAGCTTTATCAAGAAGCTGAATGGCTTTTTCGGCTTCGCGATTTACGACAAGGAAGAAAACTCCCTGTTCATCGCCCGCGACCGCTACGGCGTGAAGCCGCTGCACGTGTACCGCGACGAAAACCACCTGCTCTTCGGCTCCGAGCTAAAGTCGCTGCTGGCCCTGGGAGTGCCCCGCAAGCTCGATTACGTAGCCCTGAACCAGTACTTGCAGCTCAACTATATTCCGGGCCCGGCCACTATTTTCAAGGGCATTAAAAAAGTATTGCCGGGCCACTACCTGTTCATTCAGGGCGATAAAGTAGTGCGCAAGCGCTGGTATAAGATTCCATATGACCCGAAAAAAGTAGCCAAAAACAAGCTCACCTACGACGAGCAGCAGCAGAAGCTGATTTCGCTCATGGATGAGGCCGTGGAGCGCCGCCTTGTGGCCGATGTGCCGCTGGGCTCGTTCCTGAGCGGGGGCATCGACTCCAGCGTGATTACGGCGCTGGCCACCCGCCACACGCCGCACCTTAATACGTTCAGCATCGGTTTCCGCGACGAGCCCTTCTTCGACGAAACCAAGTATGCCAACCTGGTGGCGAAGATGTACAACACCAACCACACGGTGTTCTCGCTGAGCAACAACGACTTGTACGAGCATATCTTCCAGATGCTCGATTATTTTGATGAGCCTTTTGCGGATTCCTCCGCCCTGGCCGTGCATATCCTTAGTCAGCGCACCCGCCAGCACGTCACGGTGGCGCTGAGTGGCGACGGCGCCGACGAAATTTTTGGCGGCTACAACAAGCACATGGGCGATTTTCAGGTGCGGCAGGGCGGCTTCAAAGCCGAAGCCGTAACGGGCCTGAACCTGCTCTGGGACGTGCTGCCCAAGTCGCGTAACTCGTACTTCGGTAATAAAGTCCGGCAGTTTCAGCGCTTCTCCCGCGGGATGCTCAGCGGCCCCAAGGACCGGTATTGGGACTGGGCCAGCTTCGCCTCCGAGAAGCAGGCCCTGGACCTGCTAAGCCCCGCCAGCCGCCAGAAAGTGGATAAGAAGCTGGCTACCAAGCGCCGTAAGGACATTCTGGAGAATATCCACGCCGACGGCGACCTCAATGAGGTGCTGCTCACCGATATGCAGATGGTATTGCCCTACGACATGCTCACCAAGGTGGACCTGATGAGCATGGCCAACTCGCTGGAAGTCAGGACGCCATTCC
>JALYUH010000471.1 GCA_030853985.1 Bacteroidota bacterium
GTTGATGCCCGGCCGCGAGCGCAGGAAATTCAGCGCCGACTGCGCATCCGCCGCCAGCTCGGCGCTGGCCGTGGCGGCGGGTATGGCCAGCGAGCGGCCCACGCCGCGGTCGTCGAGGCGCAGCACCGCCAGGCCCTGGCCCAGCAGGTAGTCGGCCAGGTTATCGAGCAGGCGATAGGTGCCGGCATCGGCGCTGCCGGGGCTGGCCGGCATGGCATCGGGCAGCAGCAGCACGGCGGCAAAAGGGCCGGTGCCGGCGGGGCGGCGCAGCACGCCCCCCAGGCCCAGCTCGGGGTTGGGGCTGCTGGGGCTGCTCACGTGCACTTCTTCGATGGCGAAAGTGGCTGCTGGGGCCGGGGCCGAGATACTGCCGGTGCCCGCCACATGGTCGAGCACCAATACCGTGCGGAAGCCCGGCTGCTGCCAGATGCCGCGCAGGCGCTGGCCTTCGGCTACGGGCAGCGCCACGAAGCGACACCCGGCCTGCTCGGCCAAAAACGTGATGCTGTCGGCGCTGGTGCGCATTTGCATCGGGCTGTTGTCGAGGCGTTGCGCGTCGATACGTAGTAGCGCCGTTGGAGTGCCGTCGGCCTGCTGGCTGATGAGGATGTTGACCTGCCGGCTCCCGCCCGGCACGGCCAGTACGCCCGCCCATTGGCCCAGCAGGTGCGGCGCATCGAGCGGGGCGGCCCACAGCGAGCCATTAAACAAGAGCAGAATTGCCAGTAGACCTATCAGCTTGTTCATGGGGGAGGAATGGCCTTAGCCATTTATAAAATAATAACCATTTCAAATCATCTTTATATAAATAAAAATACAATTGTAAATTAGATAAATTATTGTTTAATCCGTGAATGGTATAAATTTCCAAGTGAATAGTGCTATGGGCTGGCTGTTGGCGTGGCAAAACATCGCGCACAGGCTAGCCGCCGCTCTTTTCAGGCAGTCACAAATTCCCCATTATATGCAACTGGAATCCGAGCCCGCCGGACCGGAAACGGGCTTAGATGCGCGAGTACCAGGCCAGCGCGGCCAGGCCGGCAGCATCGTCCTCGGCTTCCACTACATCGTCGATGACGAACTGGATTTCAGCTTCCGACCAGTCTTCGTCTTCGGCGGCGGCCACCCAGCTATCGAGGGCGGCGTAGCGGTTGAGGCCGGTGGGCAGCGTCCAGGTAACTTTTTTGCGGATGTTCATGGCGGAAAAGGCGGCGGGTAACGGAAAATGAATGAGCAAATTTAGCGGTTGCCCGGCGCGGAGCGCACCACGGCCACTTCGACGGGCACCACGCCGGCTTCGATGATGTCGAGCTGCACGGCGGCGCGGCGCGACACGTCCACGATGTAGCCTTTGGTGTGCGGCCCGCGGTCGGTCACGGTAACTTCGACGGCGCGGCCGTTGCGGGTGTTGGTAACGCGGATGAGGGTGCCGAAGGGCAGCGTATTGTGGGCGCACGTCATGCCGCCGGGCTTGTAGATGCTGCCGCTGGCCGTGGCCCGCCCCTCGAACTTGCTGGCGTAGTACGAGCCGAGGCCCTTCTGCACGGCCCCGCGCGTGGCTTTATTAGCCCTGCCAGCGTTGCCAGTATTGCCGGCATTGCGGCTGCCGTGGCACGAGGCCAGCAGCAGCACGAATAGCAGCGGTAAAAGACGCAGGTATAGAATTTTGGCCTGTTGCATCAGCTTCATCTAAAATTTATTTGGAGCAGTAACCTTTCGGGCATATTTCAACCCAACCATTTCAACCTGTACCATGAAAAATGCCCTGAAAGTTGCCGCAGCCCTAGCCCTGACCGGTTTTTGCTTCGCCGCCAATGCCCAAACCACCACGCCGATGAAAGACGGCAAGATGGAATCCAAAACCGAGGAGAAGATGGAGTCCAAGAAAATGGAGATGAAGGAGAACAAAATGGCAGTTAAAGGTGGTAAGATGCACCACAGCAGAATGCACCACGCCAAAATGACGACGAAGACCAAAATGTAGTCTTTGGCCGTTCAGCAACGGTTGCCGCCCGGTTTTGGGGCCCCGCGTGGGCCACGAAACCGGGCAGTTTTTTTGGGCCCGCTACTTCGCATTGCGCGCGGGCCGGGAACGGGTGGGGGTTGCCGGGGCCGCCGGCACGCGCAGGGCTTGCAACGCCTCGAAATTGCCCTGAAACACGTTGAAATCGACCACGCCGCGAATGCCGGGCACGTAGGCTTCGTCGGAATGCTGCCAGATTATCCACTTATTGCGGGCCAGCTTGGGGCGGGCCACTTCGTAGTGGGCCAGCCAAAGCGGGTAGTCGTCGAAGTGCCCGGCCAGGTGGCGCTGGTAGAAGCTGTGGTTGGAATAGAGGATGGGGCGCACGCCGTAGTGCGCCTCCACGAGGCGCAGCCAGCGGGCTACTTCGCGCCGCATCACGGCCACGTCGTGGAAATTGGCGGCTTCCACGTCGAGCACCGGGGGCAGGTCGCCGGGCGCCAAGGGCACGGTGCGGGCAAAGAGGTCGGCCTGCAGCTGGCCGGCGCGGTTGGGCTGAAAGTAGTGGTAGGCCCCGCAGAGCACGCCGGCCTTGCGGGCCTCGCGCCAGTTGCGGGCGAAGCGCGGGTCGCGCAGCGTAACGCCCTCGCTGGCCTTGATGAAGGCAAAGCGCACCTTGTTCCGGGCTACTTCGGGCCAGTCGATGCGGCCCTGGTAGGCCGATACGTCGATGCCATGCACCGAGTAGCCGGCCAGCAGCGGTGTTTTTTCGCGCCCGGTGAGGCCGTTTTTGGTGAAGGTGGCCCAGGCCCGGCGGGCGTAGCGGTTCAGCTGTACCTGGTGCCGAACGTAGTAGTAGCCAGCCAGTAGTGTGGCCAACAGCGCCACCGCCAGCAGCCCGCGCTGCCACGGCCGGCGCGGGGCGGCGCGGCGCACGGGGCGGGAGGCGGAAGAAGCAGTTGGCGAGGCGGGCATAGGCGGGCGGTGGCCAAAAATAACGCCCGGCCCGCGCCCATCGTGCCCACGGCCCCGGGCTTTTCGCCAACTTTGCACTTCCCGTCGACCAAATCCGACCAAATCCGCCCATGTCCTTCCTCCGCGCCGCCGATGCCCGCGACGAATCCGGCCACCTCATCAGCGAGCTGCACGGCGTCACGCTCGCCCAGCTTCTCGAATACCTCGTGGCCGCCTACGGCTGGCCCGAGCTCGATGCCCGGCTGCGCATGAACTGCTTTGCCGACAACCCAAGCATCAAATCGAGCCTCACATTTTTGCGGCGCACGCCCTGGGCCCGCACCAAAGTGGAGGAATTGTACATCAAAGCCCGCAGCGCCGAAGTGCAGGGCCGCCCCCATCCCTAGCGCCATGGCTGATGTATCCGAAAATTCGTCCGGTGGGGCGCTGCTGGTGGGTTTCTGCTGGTTTGTGGCATTTGAGGTAGTGGCCTTTTTCGGGTTGCAATACCTCACTTCAGGCCTGGGTGAAAGCAACCAGAACCAGCCCGAAAACACTATCGTGAGCAACTGGGTGAAGACGATGGTATTCTTCGTGGCCCACATGCTGCTGGTCATCGCGGCCATGCTGGTGCTTAGCAACCGCCTGCCGCGCCGCTATCGGGGCCAGGTGATGGGCTGGTTTTACCTGGCCCTGGCCATGAGCTTCGTGCTCATCATTCCCCTGTTCGGGTAAAAAACAAAACCACCGCTGTGGGCGGTGGCTCAAGAGTGAAAAACCCAGGTAACTGCGGTAAGCGGCCGGTCGGTCCCGGCGGTATTGGTGGACTGCGGTTGCCGGTCGGTCCCGGCGTTATGTAGTTGGTAGTGTGGATAGGGTTGAGTTGAAATCCAATCATGCGTCGCGGAGCGCTGCACGACGGGCGCTTTCGCTCGGTCGCGCCTACTCTTCGCGCTTGATGTCTATTTCGCGCTGCTGGCCGTTGGGGTTGGCGAAGGGGATGCGCACGCGCAACTCCTGGCCTTCGTGAATGGCATCAGTGCGGGTAGCATCGAGGTTGGCAGGCAGGTCCAGCGTCTGCACGAACAGGGGGGCGGCGAGCTGGTCGTCGGGCTCGTGGCGGTACTCGCCGAACACGGTGAGCTTGTTCTGTTTGAGCACCACCCGAAAACGGTCGGCCGATACGGTGGGCATGGCCACGCGCACAATCACGCCCTTCGGGTGCTGGTCGATGCGCAACTGGGGCTGGGCCACGCCGCCACCAATGGTGTTGAGCAAGTCGAGCTGGGGGGCGATGCTATGGATGAATTTCGAGCTGATGAATTTCATGGGAGGGAGCCACCAATAGGGGCGGCTTCGGGTCGGTAATTACAAATCGTGTACCAATCTGATTCAGTATCTATCAACGCTGAAAATCAATTGAATTGACACGGTTTATTCGGCCATTCCTGCCGGTTTCGGCCATGGTGGCGGGATGCTGTTTTAGTTCCCAAAAAATGCGGACGATATGGCGGCCCGTAGCGTGGAATCCGCGAGTCCGCGCGTTGCGCGAACCGGACGGGCGCGTCCACTGTACCGGCTAAAATCGGCTGGTCAGGCCGAAATGAATTTTCGACGATTTCACGTCGAAACCCTGCCCGTTGGCCCGGCCCACCGAGTATACGAACTGGAACAGGCCCGCGGCGGTGCGGAAGCTAAGGCCCGCCCCCAGGCCGGTGGGTTGGTTGGCGGTAGCATTGGCCAGGTCGCGGCGCAAATACGCCTGGTCGGCAAACAGAAAGGCGTAGGAATCGGGACCGATAAACTGCCGGAATTCGGCCGTGGCCACAGCGTAGGTACTGGTGTAGAACTGGTTTTCGTTGAAGCCGCGCAGCGAGTTCAGCCCGCCCAGCCGGTACAGGTCGTTGATGAACAACTGCGGGTTTTGCAGGCTTTCACCGCGCAGGCGCAGCAGCAGCACGCCGGCCCGCTTCACTGGGAAGTAGCGCTCGGCCCGCAGGCTGAAAGCGTACTGGGTGGAGCGCAAACCGATGCCGCTGTAAAACTCATCCCTGATGCTGGAGTTGCGGGCAATGGTTTTGGTACCCACCGCGCCCTGGCCCGTCAGCAGGTAGCCGCGGTGCGGAAAGTACAGGTCGTCGAGGCTATTCCAGGTGTAATTCAGGCCGTAAGAATTGAACTGTGAGTCGATGTTTTCGGGTAATTTGGTGAAGTTGGCGTAGGTGATGCTGTCGTAGAGCAGGTAGGAACTGCGCTGCTCGAAGAAAAAGCTGATGCGCCCGGCCCGGGCCGTGGGGTAGCTCACCTGCACGCGGGGGCGCAGGGTGAGGAAGGCATCGGTTTGCTTGTAAAGGTTGAAGCTGGCGGCCACCTCGAAGGGCGTGCCAAAGAAGTTGGGGTGCACGTATTGCACGTCGAGCAGTTGCGAGAGGGCATCGGTTTTGCGAAACTGCAGCCCTACCTGCTTGCCGCCGCCCTTGATGTTGCGCAGGTTAATGGTAACGTCGCCGGTGAACTGCACGCCGGTTTTAGCAGTGTTGGCATTGGGCAGAATGCCCACGATGGCGTCGAACTGGTTGCTGGGCCGCTCGTCGAGCAGCAGGTACACCCGCGCCCGGCCCAGGGCGAAGCGCACTTCGGGCTCGGCGCGCAGCTTCACGTAGGGCAGCTGGCGCAGTAGCTGGGCGGCCGCATCCACGCGCTGCTGGCTGAAGGGCTGGCCGGGAAAGAGCTGCAGATATTTGGTAAGAAAGCGCTTTTTGGTTTTGGTGTTGCCCACAATTTGCAGCGAGTCGAACACTACGGCGCGGCCCCGCTTCAGCACCACACGCCCGGCAATGGCGTTTCCGTCGAGCCGGATGGAATCGAGCCCGACGGTGGCAAACGGGAAGCCCTGGTTTTCGGCTTCGGTGAGGATGCGCTCCTGCAGCTGCACCCAGTCGGCGGGTACGAAGGGCGTGCCCCGGAAGAACTTTTCGCGGTAGCCGGCGCGCGTCAGCAGGCCATCGCCGAGGTTACCATTGCGCAGGTACGCCCAGCGGAAGGGCTCGCCCACGTACAGGCGCACCCGCACGGTGTCGCGGCTCCAGCGCAGCTCGTCGGCCGAGGCCGTGAGGTAGGCATCGCCCTGCAGGCCCAGCACCAGCTCGCGCACGGCCCGCAGCGCGCTTAGCGAATCGGGCGCGGTGGGGCGCAGCTTGTAGCGGCGCAACACGGGCCGGTCGGTGGCTTCGGCCTCCAGCAGCAGCACGCGCGGATGGGCCGGGGCGCGCGGGCCGGCCGCTGCCGGGGTGGGCGTTGCC
>JALYUH010000511.1 GCA_030853985.1 Bacteroidota bacterium
CCGCCCAGGAGGGCGCGAAAGTCGTCATCGCCGACCTGCCCGGCTCGGACCACGCCGCCGCGCTGGCCGAGGTGCAGGCCGCCGGGGCCGAAGCCGTTTTTATGCCGCTCGATGTCGCCGATTCGGCTAATATTCAGCAGGCCATTACTGCCACGGTGGCGCAATTCGGCCGGCTCGATGTGGCGCTGAACAACGCCGGCATCGGCGAAGGCTTCTTCAGCTTTCTGGAAACCAGCGAGGAGTCGTTTCAGCGCATTATCAACGTGAACCTGACCGGCGTGTTCGCCTGCATGAAGTATGAGCTGGCGCAGTTCATGCAGCAGGGTGGGGGCGTGATTGTGAATATGTCGTCCCTGGCCGGCTTGAAGGGCGCGGCAGGTCTGAGCGCCTATGTAGCCTCCAAGCACGGCGTGCTGGGCCTGACGCGGGTAGCGGCGCAGGAGTTTGCCCGCCGCAACGTGCGCGTCAACGCCCTCTGCCCGTACTACATCGATACGCCGCTCATCAGGGATGTGCCCGAAGAAGTACGTAATCAGATGGTTTCGGCCAGCCCCATGAAGCGCCTGGGGCGGGCCGAGGAAGTGGCCAAAGCCTTTATTTACCTGGCTTCGGATGACTCCAGCTACACCAACGGCACCCAGTTGGTGATTGACAGCGGCGTGATTTCGTAGCGCGGACTTTGTAGTCCGCGTCCCCGCCCGCGCCGTTCGCCCAAACTTTTCCGAACGCGGACTAAAAGTCCGCGCTACTTTCCGCTCGATGGATTTCGCCCCCAGCCCCAAAACCCAGGACTACCTCGCCCGCGTGCAAGCCTTCATGGCCCAACACATCACGCCCATCGAAGATGACTACCACCGCGAAAACCTCGCCACCAATCCCGGCCCCGACTGGCGCAGTTGGCAGGTACTGCCCATCATCGAAGCGCTGAAATCTAAGGCCAGAGCCGCTGGCCTCTGGAATATGTTTCTGCCCGATGCTGAGCACGGCGCGGGCCTCAGCACCCTCGAATACGCCCCCATTGCCGAAGAAACCGGCCGCAGCTTCCTCGCGCCCGCCATCTTTAACTGCAACGCGCCCGATACCGGCAACATGGAAGTGCTGCACTACTTCGGCACCAAAGCGCAAAAAGCCGAGTGGCTCAAGCCGCTGCTGGCCGGCGAAATCCGCTCCGTGTTCTGCATGACCGAGCCCGACGTGGCCTCCTCCGATGCCACCAACATGCAGGCCACCATCGTGGAGGAAGGCGACGAGTTGGTGCTCAACGGCCGCAAATGGTGGGCCACCGGCCTGGGCCATCCCGATGCGAAATTGGCCATTTTTATGGGCCTCTCGAACCCCGAGGCCGCGCCCCACGCCCGCCACAGCATGGTGCTGGTGCCGCTCGCTACGCCCGGCGTGAATATCCAGCGCATGCTGCCCGCCTTCAGCGACTACGACCCACCCTATGGCCACGGCGAAGTGTGGTTTGAGAACGTGCGCGTGCCCCGCGCCAACCTGCTGCGCGGCTTGGGCGACGGCTTTGCCATCGCGCAGGGCCGTCTCGGGCCGGGCCGCATCCACCATTGCATGCGTTGCATCGGCGCGGCCGAGCGGGCGCTGGAATTGCTGATAACCCGCGGCCTGTCGCGCACCGCTTTCGGCAAGCCGCTGCTGCATCTGGGCGGCAACCTGGAGCGCGTGGCCGACCTGCGCATGGCCATCGACCAGGCCCGGCTACTCACGCTTTACGCCGCCTGGAAAATCGATAATCTGGGCGTGAAGGCGGCTATGAATGAGATTTCGGCCATCAAGGTAGTCGCGCCCAACGTGCTCCAGCGCGTGGTCGACGAGGCCATTCAAATTCACGGCGGCGCGGGCGTGTCGCACGATGTGCCGCTCACGGCCCTCTTCACCGTGGCCCGCGCCCTACGCCTGGCCGACGGCCCCGATGAGGTGCACCGCGCCATGGTGGCGCGGGTGGAGCTGGCGAAGTACAAAGGGAAAGGATGATGACCAATCATTGCACGTCATGCTGAGCGTAGTCGAAGCATCTCTACCGCACAAGTAATCCAATCGGCTCAACGAAGCGGTAGAGATGCTTCGACTACGCTCAGCATGACCGTTTTCTTATCCTCAATAAAGCTATGAACCCATCCGCCTC
>JALYUH010000520.1 GCA_030853985.1 Bacteroidota bacterium
CTGCTGCCCCGGCCGGACTGCTAGAAAGAGTTTTGCCAGGCCCTACGGACTAGCCCGGCCCGCTAAAAAGACCTCTGCCCGGCCCTCCCTGGCAAGCCGGAGCCTTGAAAAGACCTTTGCCAAGCCCGGCGGACTCGCCCGGACTTGAAAACAGAGAACTGCGAGCTGCTGAAGGGCAAACGGCAGGCGTAAACCGAAAAATCCGGCCCTGCGCCGTTTCACCGCTTCACGCCCAGGCTATCGAGCCGGTGCTGGTAGCGGCGCGCATTCAGCTTGTGCGCGGCATAGGTTTCGGCAAAGTCGGAGAAGCCGCTGCCATCGGGCCGGGCGCAGAAAAACAGGTTTTTGTTGTGGGCCGGCTTCAGCACGGCTAGCAGCGAGCCCGGCAGCGGCGTGGTGATGGGGCCGGGCGGCAGGCCCTTGTGGCGGTAGGTGTTGTAGGGCGAATCCACTTTCTTGTCCACGTTCAGCACGCGCTTGCGGGTGCCCAGGCCGTGCAGGGGCCACAGCAGGGTGGGGTCGGCCTGCAGGGGCTGGCCCAGGCGCAGGCGGTTGAGGTACACGGCGGCGATTAGGGGCTTATCCGTCGGCTGGGCGGTTTCGCGCTGCACAATGCTGGCCAGCACGCTCACTTGGGTGCGCGTCATCTTCAACGAGTCGGCCCGGGCCTGCCGCTCGGGCCGCCAGAACCGCCGGTAGCGGGCCGCCACCGAATCGAGAAACACTGGCGCGCTGGTATTCCACAGCAGCCGGTACTGCCCGGGAATGAACATGGTGCGGATGGTGCAGGTATCGAGGTGGTAGCGCCGCCGCAGGCCCTTGTTGTCGCCGAGCAGCAGCTCTAGCTTGAAGGAATCGGTTTCGAGCCGGCCGCACACCTTACGCGGCAGCTGCTCGAGGTAGTGAAAGGGCTTGAGCTCGAACTTCACCGTGTCCTGATGCCCGAACAGCAGCATTTTCACCAGGGCAATGTTGCCCATGCCGGGCTCCAGGCGGTAGCGGCCGGCCCGCACGTGGGCCGGGTAGTCGTGGTGCCCGGCCACCCAGCGAAAGGTGGCGGGCTCAATGAGCAGCTCGTGCTTCTCCAGCGAATCGAGCACCGCCGCGTAGCCCGTGCCCGTGCGAATGTAGAGGTAGGCCGGGCCTTCGGCCGAGGCCACCACGTTGGGGCGGTAGGCCACGCGCCAGATGGCGTAGCCAGTAGCGGCAAGCAGTAGGGCCAGCAGCAGGAAGTAGGGGAGCAGGCGGCGGGAGCGGCGGGGCAAAAGCGGAGTTGAATAGCGGAGTGCGAAATTAGGGCCGCGCAGGCGAGTCACCTCACGAGACCCCTTCGGGGCCGGCCTCGAAGGGGTCTCGTGAGGTTACCCCGCCACCAGTTCCACCACGGCCGCCTCGAACGCGGCCCGTTCGGCCTGCCGCACAATCTCCGTCGGGGCGGCCGCGCGCGACTCGCAGTCGGCAATCGGGCAGCGCTCGCAGGTTTCGTTCACGATGCGGCAGGGCAGGGCCGGGTCGGCCAGGAAACGGACGTGCTGCGTCAGGTTGTCGTCGCAGCGCAGGCCCACGGTTACGCTCAGGGCCACCTGGGTGGGGGTGCCGGCGCGGGCCAGCGTGAAGCAGAGGTACTCGTCGTCGGTGCCGAAGTAGCGGGATTTTTGCGCGCCGGCCACGGTTACGGGGGCTTCGGCGGTATCGGGCAGGGGCAGGGCGCGGGCCTCGTCGAGCAGGCGCAGGCTCACCCAGCGGCGGCAGTAGTGCTCGTTCAACTCGTTGCCGTGGGGGTTGTGCAGGCGGGCGAGGTGCAGCTCCTTGGTCAGCTCGTAGGGCGCGGCCGCATCGGCTTGGTCGAAGCGCAGGAAGAACAGGCTTTGCAGCCCGAAATGGCGGGGCAGCAGCGTCGTCAGGCGCTGCATAAACATTTCGGGGCTCACGTCATATTGGGTCATGAGATTCAGCAGCAGCTCGGGCTGCCACTTTTTGGTCCCGAAAAACTTCTTCACATCGCGCAGCAGGCTTTCCTCTTCCATCAGCAGTGCCCCGGCAAAGTAGGAGGCCTTGAAGTTGTTCAGCACCTCATCAAACGAGCGAATGGTTGAGCTGCTGCTCACGTAGGGCCGCTCGGTCAGCTTCAAATAATTAAAAGCCACTTCGCGGCCCAGCACGAAGGCCTGCTGGCCCCGGCTCAGGCCCGGCCGCAACAGCAGCCGCTTGGCTTTGGGCTGAAACACGCTCCGCAGGCGGGCCTGGGTGGCCACGGCGTGCTGGCCCAAAGTGGTGCGGTCCAGGGTATAGCCGTATTCCTGGGTCAGCACGCGCTCCAGCTGGCCGAGGTCGAACGGCGCGGCGGTGCGCAGCTGGTGGCTGCCCACGAAGGCACGCACGTCCTGCTCCAGGTCCTCAAAGTAGTTGTCGTGCATCTCCTGAAACGAGCGCAGCGCGGCCAGAAACAGGTGTTCCTGACGCATCTCGTAGTTGCGCGCAATCTCAAAAATCGTGCTGATGAAAGCATTCATCCGGGCCGGCGCGTTGGCAATCAGCTCGATGATTCGAGCCGGCTCCAAACCGTACATCTCCAGCGGAAACTCCTTGAGCAGCTTCGAGTTCAGCAGCTCACCAATGGGTTCCAGCCGGCGTGGCAGCTCCAGCGAGGTGAGCTGGTCGTAGCGCACGTTCAGCGCCTTGCTCAGGCTCAGAATCTTGTCGGCCTTGGGGTACTTCTTGCCCTTCTCAATCTCATTCAGGTAGCTCACCGACACGTCGCAGACCCGCGCCAGTTCGGCCGGGCTCAGGCTGCGCTCCTGCCGAAGCTCCCGCAGCTTCAGGCCAAAAATGAGGCGAACAACTTGGCCGTGATTGAGCATGACTGGAGAAAGTAAATTTTTTAATGCAGAAAATCAGCAGCCGCACAACCACTAGAAACAGGGCTAGCAAGCCGCAGCCGCAGGTTTCGGCAGAGCCACTGCCCAGGGCAAAGGTACGGGATGAAGCAAATCTCTTCGTTTTAGCGAATATTCGCTGAATAAATAAATTCGCTGTTGTATGTTTGTGCAGGCCGACTCACCAACTTCCCGTTTGACTTTGTCTTCGGACGTAATCGGTGGCCTGCCGCCTGCTCCGCTTTATCGCCGCAATCCCCACCTAATCCTTGCCTGCCATGACTTTCACTGACGTTGCTCCCGCCCCAGCGCCCACTTATCTCACCCCCGAGCGGGTGAAAGTCCTGGGCCTCTATTCGCCCGAATACGCCGAAATTCTCACGCCCTCGGCCTTGGCCTTTGTGGCCGAGCTGCACCGCCGTTTCGACCACACACGGCAAGCCCTGCTGGTCCGCCGCGCCGAGCGCCAAGCCGATTTTGCCGCCGGCATCCGGCCCGATTTTCTGCCCGAAACCCAGCGCCTCCGCGAACAGGAGTGGACTGTGGCCCCGCTGCCCGCCGACCTGCTTGACCGCCGCGTGGAAATCACTGGCCCGGTGGAGCGCAAAATGATTATCAACGCGCTCAACTCCGGTGCCAGCGTGTTCATGGCCGATTTGGAAGACTCAAACGCGCCAACCTGGGCCAACGTCATTCAGGGCCAAATAAACCTGCGCGATGCCGTACGCCGCACCATTTCGCTCAGCACGCCCACCAAGGAATACCGGCTCAACGAGAAAACCGCTGTGCTCATGGTGCGCCCACGCGGCTGGCATTTGCTCGAAAAGCACATTCTGGTCGACGGCGAGCCCATCAGCGCGGCGCTGCTCGACTTTGGCCTCTACTACTTCCACAACGCCCACGAGCTTTGCGCCCGGGGCACGGCGCCGTATTTCTACCTGCCCAAGCTCGAAAGCCACCTCGAAGCCCGGCTGTGGAACGATGTGTTCGGCTTCGCCCAGTGGTCGATGAAGCAGCCCAAATGCGTCATCAAAGCCACGGTGTTGATTGAGACGCTACCCGCGGCTTTCGAGCTGAATGAAATCCTGTACGAGCTGCGCGAACACAGCGCGGGCCTCAATTGCGGGCGTTGGGACTACATTTTCAGCTACATCAAGCGCCTGGGGCTGAACCCCGAATTCCGGTTGCCCAACCGCGCCGAGGTAACGATGACCGTGCCCTTCATGGCCGCCTACTCGGCGCTGGTGGTGCAAACCTGCCACCGCCGGGGCGTGCACGCCATCGGCGGCATGGCTGCTCAAATTCCCATTAAGAACGACCCCGCCGCCAACGACGTGGCGTTAGAAAAAGTCCGGCAGGATAAAATCCGCGAAGCCACCAACGGCCACGACGGCACCTGGGTGGCCCATCCTGGCCTGGTGCCGGTGGCGCTGGAAGTGTTCAATCGCCTCATGCCCGGTCCCAACCAAATCGAAAACAAGCGCCTTGATGTGCACGTCACGGCCGCCGATTTGGTGAAAGCGCCCACCGGCCACATCACCGAAGATGGCCTGAAGCTGAATATCGACGTAGCCATTCAGTACCTGGCCTCGTGGCTGGGCGGCAACGGCTGCGTACCGATTTACAGCCTGATGGAGGATGCCGCCACGGCCGAAATCAGCCGGGCCCAGGTGTGGCAGTGGCTGCACACGCCGGGTACCACGCTGGCCGACGGCCGGCCGGTAACCACGGAGCTGTATCGCGGGCTGGTGCCCGGCCAGCTGGAGAAAATTAAAGCCCTGGTAGGGGAGGAGGCTTACGGAAAAGGCCATTTCGTTAATGCCGCTCGCCTTTTCGATAAGCTGGTGATGAGCAAGCAGTTCATCGAATTCCTGACCGTGCCGGCTTACGAGCAGCTGGCCTAGCCCGCAGTAGCGTGGACTCTGCGAGTCCGCGTAACGAGCGCAGCGAGTATCGTCGTCTGAATTTCCAAACAATACTCCCCGATAACC
>JALYUH010000535.1 GCA_030853985.1 Bacteroidota bacterium
GAATTACTACCACACGCGAGATGCTTCGCTGCGCTCTGCATGACGTTCTAATCCGCATGACGTTCTAATAAGAGCCCAACACCCCGCCCGTCTGCCGTACCTTTGTCCCGGCGAACTCCTCGCCCCCGCAGTGGTGTTAAAGGCCCAGCATGAAGGTCACAATTGATAAGAATTCCGGTTATTGCTTCGGCGTCGAGTTTGCCATTCAGATGGCGGAAGATGAGCTGGAACACGAAAAAACGCTGTATTGCCTCGGCGACATCGTGCACAACCGCATGGAAGTGGAGCGCCTGCATCAGCACGGCCTGCGCATCATCGACCGCGAGCAGCTCGAGCAGCTGCACGACTGCAAGGTGCTCATTCGGGCCCACGGCGAGCCGCCGGCGACCTACCAGCTGGCCCTGCAAAACAACATCGAGCTGATTGACGCCAGCTGCCCGGTGGTGCTCAAGCTACAGAACCGCGTGAAGCACGCCTTCGACCTGAGCCAGCGCCAGGATGGCCAGATTGTGATTTACGGCCAGCCCGGCCACGCCGAAGTCGCCGGCCTCACCGGCCAGACTGGCAACCGCGCCATTATCGTGATGAACGAGGCCGACCTCGACCAGATTGACTTCGCCCGCCCCGTCACGCTCTTCAGCCAGACCACCAAAAGCACGGCCGGCTTCTACAAGATGAAGGCCCTGATGGAAGCCCGCATCCAGGCCGCCGGCGGTACGCTCGACAGCTTCGACGCCAACGACAGCATTTGCCGGCAGGTGAGCAACCGCGAGCCCCAACTGGCCAATTTTGCCCGCGAGCACGACGTTATTCTGTTCGTGAGCGGCCGTAAAAGCTCCAACGGCAAGGCCTTGTTTTCGGTAGTGAACGCGGTGAACACCCGTAGCTACTTTATTGAAAATGAGCAGGAAATAGAAGCGGCGTGGTTGGATAACGCCACTTCGGTGGGCATTTGCGGCGCCACCAGCACGCCGCTCTGGCTGATGCGCCAGGTGGCCGACCGCGTGGAAGGCATGGGCGTAGCGGCGCTGTAGCGCCAAGCAGCAGCCTCGGCTAATGGCTAAGCTCCTGCTCGTACAGGCGCTTGTTTTCAGCATCGAATGCTACCAGAATAACTGCTTGGGGCCACTCGTGCGCCGCCAGCCACTGCCGTATTTCGCGCACGGCAATGGCCGCGGCTTCCTGCTTAGGGTAGCCATAAATACCCGTGCTGATGCCTGGGAAGGCGATGGATACCAAGTGGTTATCGGCGGCCAGGCGCAGGCTGTTGCGGTAGCAGTTGGCCAGTAGCGCGGGTTCGCCCTTGTGGCCGCCGTTCCATACGGGCCCCACGGTGTGAATAACGTGCGCCGCCGCCAGCCGCCCACCCACGGTGATAACAGCCTCACCCGTTTTGCAGCCGCCCTGCCGGGCTCGCACCTGTTGGCAAGCGGCGAGCAATTCGGGGCCGGCAGCCCGGTGAATGGCCCCATCGACGCCCCCGCCGCCGAGCAGCGACGAGTTGGCGGCATTGACGATGGCCGTGGTGCTGAGCTTGGTAATGTCGCCCTGCACAACGCGCAGGCGGGGAGGAGTGGGGGCTTGCATAGGGCACAAATGAACGGCCGGGCGCGCATACCCCACGCTTCGGGCGGCGTTTGGGCGGGTTCGGAATGCTGATTCGGTGCTTTGGTAACTGGTAGTTGCGCCGGGGTGGGGCAAAATGTACTTTTGACCATCATCCTCAGCCACTTAACCACTCTTCGCCATGCAGCCCTTCAGCCAAAACCCCGCCCCTACTTCCATCCGCGAACAGCGCCTGTGGCAGGTTGCCCGCGCCCGCACCAAGTTTCAGGGCCACGTCCTCGTTTACCTGGTCATCAACGTTGGCCTGTGGCTGCTGTGGGCATTCTTGCCCGAATCGCACGAGCGCCACGAACTCCCTTGGCCGGTGTGGACGAGCGTGTTCTGGGGCCTGGGCCTTGTGCTGCAAGGCCTGGCCGCTTACAGCCGCCTCAACGCCGGCGAGCGCACCCAGCGCGAATACGAGCGCCTGCTGGCCGGAGATAACTAAAAATCGTTTGTCCTTGCGAGCGCAATATTCTCCGCTTTATTCGCAGAATATTGCGCTCACAAGGACAAACGATTTCAAGCTACATGAAAAAACGCCCTGCCAAACGCTTGCTCGGCCGCCGCGAGCTGATTGACCTGCCTGCGCTGGGCCTGCATGGCGTGGTGGCCAAGGTGGATACCGGGGCCTACACCAGCGCCATCCACTGCGCCGAGGTGCACCTGGCCGCCGACCCCACCACGGGCCAACCCGTGCTGCACGTGCGCCTGCTCGACCCCGACCACGCCGCCACCGACGGCCGGGCGCTGGTCTTTCACGCGTTTGGGCGGCGCGATATCCGCTCCTCCAACGGGGAGGTGCAGGCGCGGTACGTCATTCGCACGGTGGTGCGGCTCTATGG
>JALYUH010000012.1 GCA_030853985.1 Bacteroidota bacterium
TTGTAGCTCGCGTCCTCGCGCCGTTTGTGATTTTTCGGGCGGCGTTCGGGGACGCGAGCTGCAACGTTCGCGCTACTATCTGCGCGGTGGAAACGCTAGCCTTGCGCCTTGCTGTTGTTGCTTTGCAGGATGAAAAGGAAAACCCTGCTGCCGCTGCTTTTGCTGCTGGGCAGTTTCGGCCCGGCTGCCGCTCAGCTGCTCCAGCCCAAGCCCGCCGCCTACACCCGCGCCGACTCGCTGCGCGGCAGCCTCACCACGCCGCTGCGCACCTGCTACGACATCAACTACTACCACCTCGACGTGCGGCTGGACCCGGCCAGGCGCTACCTCAGCGGCTCCAACCTGTTTCGGTTCACCGCCACGCGCGATTTTACCCGCCTGCAATTCGACCTGTTTGCCAATTTGCAAGTCGATAAGGTGCTGTACAAAGGCTTGAGCGTGCCCTTCACCCGCGAGGCCAACGCGGTGTTTGTGACCTTCCCGAAAGCCATTGTCAAGGGCAGCCGCGACGAGTTCACGGTGCAGTACTCGGGCAACCCCACGGTGGCCAAAAAAGCGCCCTGGGATGGGGGCATGGTCTTCACCACCGACGCGGCGGGCCGGCCCTGGGTGGCCACCGCCTGCCAGGGCACGGGCGCCAGCATCTGGTGGCCCACTAAGGACCAGCAGGCCGACGAAGTGGACAGCATGCTCATCAGCATCAGCGTGCCCGAGGGGCTAAAGGACGTTTCCAACGGCCGCCTGCGCAAAACGACCAAACTCAAGGACGGCTACACCCGCTTCGATTGGGCCGTGCGCAACCCCATCAACAACTACGACGTGGCCCTGAACGTGGGCGACTACCAACATGTTGAGGATTCGTACCAAGGCGAAAAAGGGCCTTTGACGCTGGATTACTGGGTATTGCCCGAGAACCTCGCCAAAGCCAAAACCCAGTTTGCCGCCAACGTAAAGCCCATGCTGAAATCGATGGAACACTGGTTTGGCCCGTACCCATTCTATGCCGATGGCTACAAGCTGGTGGATGCCCCGCACCTGGGCATGGAGCACCAGAGCGCCGTGGCCTACGGCAACAAATACCAGAACGGCTACCTCGGCCGCGACCGCAGCAACACCGGCTGGGGCCTGAAGTGGGATTTCATCATCATTCACGAAAGCGGCCACGAGTGGTTCGGCAACAACATCACCAGCCAGGACATCGCCGATATGTGGGTGCACGAAAGCTTCACCACCTACTCCGAAGCCTTATTTGTGGAAAGCCAGTTTGGCAAGCAGGCCGGCCAGGAATACATCCACGGCCAGCGCCGCAACATCTCCAACGATGGCCCCATCATCGGGGATTTCGGTGTGAACAAAGAAGGCTCGGGCGACATGTACGACAAGGGCAGTGCCCTGCTCAACACCCTGCGCACCGTGCTCAACGACGACGCGAAGTGGCGGCAGCTGCTGCGCGGCCTCTCCGCCAGGTTCTACCACCAAACCGTGACCGGCCAGCAGGTTATCGATTATTTCAACCAGGAAAGCGGGCGCGACCTCACCAAAATATTCGCCCAGTACCAGCAGCACCGCAACATTCCCACGCTCGAAATCCGCTTCGAAGACGGCAAAACCCTGGCCCGCTGGGTGGCCGATGTGGACAAGTTCGACCTGCCGGTGCGCGTGCGCCTGAAAGGCGGCGAGTATCAGTTTATCACGCCTACCACCCGGTTTGCGGAGATGAAGCAGCTGGCCGGCGCTACCAAGGAGACGCTGGAAGTCGATACCTTCAACTACTACATCGGCGTGCTGGTTGATTGATGTAGCGCGGACGCTGCGAGTCCGCGCGTGGCGGGCATCGTGTGGGTACCGTTCGCCCGCGCGGACTCACAGAGTCCGCGCTACACCGGGCTGGTTTGTCCCGTACCTTTGTTTCCCCGTTTTCCCAATCAGTTCAGTCTGCATTATGGAACCTCTCGCCCCCGTCGATTACCGCGAAATCATCACAATTGAGCCCGGCAAGCGCAGCGGCAAGCCTTGCATTCGCGGCCTGCGCATCACGGTGTACGATGTGCTGGGCTGGCTGGCCGCCGGCATGAGCGAAGCAGAAATTCTGGATGACTTTCCCGACCTCACCATCCGGGATATCCGGGCCGTGCTGGCCTTTGCCGCCGACCGCGACAGCTACGTTAAGGTAGTGCAGCTGGCCGCGTGAAACTCTTATTAGACGAAAATCTATCGCCGAAACTGGTGCGACATCTGGCGCAGGCTTTTCCTGATTCAGTGCATGTGCGCGACGTGCAATTGGATGCCCGCCAGGACATCACCATCTGGCAGTGGGCGCGAGCCAATAGCTTTACCATTCTGACCCAGGACGACGACTTTTTCCTGTTGGCCCAGCTGCGGGGCCAGCCGCCAAAGGTTGTTTGCCTGCGTTTCGGAAACCGGGGCGTGCGCGATATTGCGGACCAGCTCCAGCGTCAGCGGTTGCTCATCGTTGAATTTATTTCTGAAAGTGAAGCTCCCTGTCTTGAATTATTCTGGGGGCCATTTCTACGTTAAACACCCTTTTCGTTTGCTCATGAATCAATACGACGTCACCGTCATCGGCTCCGGCCCCGGCGGCTATGTAGCGGCCATTCGCTGCGCCCAGCTCGGCCTCAAAACCGCCCTCATCGAGAAATACCCCACCCTGGGCGGCACCTGCCTCAACGTGGGCTGCATCCCCAGCAAGGCCCTGCTCGACTCGTCCGAGCACTACCACAACGCCCACTCGGTATTCGCCGACCACGGCATCGGCCTCGACAACCTGACCGTCGACATGAACCGCATGATTGACCGCAAGGCCGGCGTGGTGAAGGCCAACGTGGACGGCATCGCCTACCTGATGAAGAAAAACAAAATCGACGTCCTCACCGGCGTCGGTTCTTTTGTTGATAAAACCCACATCAGCATCGCGCCCACCGAGGGCGGCGAAGCCCAAACCATCGAAACCAAAAACGTCATCATCGCCACCGGCTCCAAGCCCACGGTGCTGCCGTTCATCAAGCAGGACAAGCAGCGCATCATCACCAGCACCGAGGCCCTGAACATCCGCGAAGTGCCGCGCCACATGATGGTGATTGGCGGCGGCGTGATTGGCCTCGAAATGGCTTCCGTGTACGCCCGCCTCGGCGCGAAAGTATCGGTGGTGGAGTTCATGGATTCGCTGATTCCGACCATGGACCGCGGCCTGGGCAAGGAGCTGAAGCGCGTGCTGGGCAAAATCGGCATCGAGTTTTTCATGAGCCACAAGGTGACCGCCGCCACCCGCGAGGGCGATAGCGTGACCGTGACCGCCCTCAACCAGAAAGGGGAGGAGGTGAAATTTGAGGGCGACTACTGCCTGGTGGCCGTGGGCCGCGTGCCCTACACCGCCGGCCTCAACCTCGAAGCCGCCGGCATCGAGATGGAGGAGCGCGGCCGCATCAAGGTCGATGCCCACCTGCAAACCAACGTGCCCGGCATCTACGCCATCGGCGACGTGGTGCGCGG
>JALYUH010000031.1 GCA_030853985.1 Bacteroidota bacterium
ATTCAATTCTACCCACTCGCGGACTAAAAGTCCGCGCTACCGCACCCGCAGGCGCACCCGAAAATCGTGCTTCGGGCGCAACGTGATGAGCGGCTGCATCGTCACTTCGGGCTGGCCGGGCACCCACTCCAGGTCGAACTGGCGCAGCAGCTCCAGGGCCACGAGGTGCATTTCGGTGAGGGCGAACTGCATGCCAATGCACAGGCGCGGGCCGCCGCCGAAGGGCACGTAGGCGTTGGCCTGCACCGGCTGCGCCTGGCCAGTTGCGAAGCGGGCGGGCCGGAATTCTTCGGGCGCATCCCAGTATTTGGTATTGTGGTGCAGGCCGTGGAAATAGAGCGAAAACAGCGTGCCCGCCGGAATAGGCAGGCCCTGAAACTCGTCGTCGGCCAGGGCCACGCGGTCTACCATCCAAGCGGGCGGAAACAGGCGCATGGCCTCCTGCACGGCGTGCAGGGCGCGGGGCAGGCGCGGCAGGTCGTCGAAAGCTGGGGCGCGGCCGGCCAGCACGGCCGCACTTTCGGCCTGAATTTCCTGGGCCTGCGCGGGGTGCCGGGCCAGCAAGTAGGCGAGCCAGGTGAGGGCGTTGGCGCTGGTTTCGTGGCCGGCCACGAGCAGTATCAGCGACTCATCGATGAGGCGGTCGCGGCTCATAGGCTCGCCGGTGTCTTCGTAGCGCACGTCGAGCAGCATTTGCAGCAGGTCGTCGGGCGGCGCGGCGGGGGCGTGGGGCTGGGCGCGGGCCAGCTGGCGCTCGTCAATGAAGCCGCTCAGCAGCTTGCGCAGCTCTTGGGCCAGCGCGTCGTGGTAGGCAAACTGCCCGCGCAGCCGGAACCAGGGCTTGAGGTAGGGCTGCCGAATAGAGCGCACGAAAAACGCCTGAATCTCGGTAATCAGCCCCGCCAGCCGGTCCAGCTCGGCCTCCGGAAAGTTGGTACTAAACACTGAGCGCGCAATGATGCGGAAGGTGAGGCGCGTCATCAGCTCGTGTACTTCCATAGTGGTTACGCCGCCGCTGGCCGCCGCCCGGGCCGCCAGCGGGGCCAGGCTTTCGGCCGCGATTTCCTGCATCAGGCCCGTGAGGCCGACCACCCGCTGCCGGTGAAAGCCGGGCTGAATGAGCCGGCGTTGCCGCAGCCAGTCGGGCCCCTCGTTGGTGAGCAGGCCGTGGCCGATGTAGCGCGAAAAACCCTGCGTGAACTTCGATTTGGCGTAGTTGCGATGGTTCTTTTGCAGCACGTGCTGAATCAGGCCGGGGTCGCGGGTCAGAATGCTTTTCTCGACCCCGCCAATGTACAGCTCCACGGTGTCGCCGTGGTGGGCCAGCACGGCATCGAGCACGGGCAGCGGGTTTTTGGCCAGCGCGAACGAGCGCAGCAGCGAGCGCCAGCGCGGCACCCGCGGCAACGCTACGCGCCCGGCGGGCGCAACGGGTTCGGTGGGCAGCAGCTCGGGCATGGCGCGGGGCCGCAATCGGATGCGGCGCCCAAAAATAACGCCGCATGGGCGCTGGTCCATCTTTTTTTGGGGCGGCCGCGTACTATCCGCGGGGTTCGCCCCACTCTGTTCTTTCACCTCCCCCAACTCCCCGCGCCTTATGTGGATTCAGCAACAACCCAACGCCCCCGCCCCGCTCGCCGACCTGCAAGGCCGCGCCGTGGGCCTCAAATTTGAGTGCAACATGTGCCACACCGAAGTTTTCACCGACCTCATCGGCGTGCCCGCCCCCAACGACCAAGCCGACTCGCCCGCCCACGCCGAGAACCACGAAATTGAAGAAATAAAGTGCCCCGGCTGCGACATGACCCACACCCTGGAAGTCGACAGCACCTTCGATGGCGTCACCTTCAAAGTGAGTGAGGTGAAGCCCGGCAGCGTGAGCTACCAAGTGGCGCAACCGCAGAATTAACGGGTTTCAACGAATTGGGATGCGTTTTTCATAATTCCACACCCCGGTGTTTCAAACAAAAAAGCCGCTCTATCGAGCGGCTTTTTTATTTCTATCCCGGAAAACAACCATCTGCCCAAAACTACCAAAATCCGTCCCAATCCGTGGTCTATTTTTCCCGCTCAATCGTGTAGTTAATTAGCTGTTCCAGCGAAATACGGCTCGGCGATTCGGGGAAGGTGTGCAGAATGGTCAGGGCCTCGTCGCGGTAGCTTTTCATGGTCTGAATCGCGTAATCGAGCCCGCCCGATTTTTTCACGAATTCGATGACCTGCTGTACCCGGTCGCGGTGGCCGGCGTTGTTTTTCACGTTGAAGATGACCTGGCGCTTTTCGAGCCAACTGGCCTGCTGCAGGGCATAAATCAGCGGCAGCGTCATCTTTTTTTCCTTGATGTCGATGCCCACCGGCTTGCCGATTTCGGCCGTGCCGTAGTCGAACAAGTCGTCCTTAATCTGGAAGGCGATGCCCACTTTCTCGCCAAATAGGCGGGCGCGCTCAATCGTCTCCTTATCGGCCCCGACG
>JALYUH010000046.1 GCA_030853985.1 Bacteroidota bacterium
CGTCGGGGCAATGAATGAGGAGGAACTGCGCCATGAAGGAAGGGGGAACGAGAGGCGTAAATGTAGCGGCTGCCGGCGCGGGTGGTCCTAATGGCCCGCAAAAAAGCCCGCTGCGGGGCAGCGGGCCGAAGGCATTGGCGAAGGCATTGGCGAAGGCATTGGCGAAGGGGCGGGGAGCGAGGGCTCTGTTTGAGCTAAAGTTGTGCTGCATCACCATCCGGGCCGGCAGATGCTATAAATTCTCCACCTAATGGTGAAGAGTAGGTAGTTAGAGTTTCTGGTAGCTATGAATGAGAAACGCGCCGCTGCTCCCGTCACGGGGGCGACGGCGCGTTTTCAGTAGCGCAGTAGCGCGAACTTTTAGTTCGCGTGGCGGAAGAACGGTCTTATAGCTGGCGCGAGGACGCGAACTGAAAGTTCGCGCTACTAGTGGTTAACTGGGCACTCAATCAGCAGGAACCGCGTGCCCGCTGCCGCTTCAATGCTGACACTGTCCGTTTCCCAGATGCCGAGGCTGTCGCGGGGGCCCACGGCCTGGCCGGCCACCGACACGCTGCCGCTGATGACGAACAGAAACAGCAGCTTGTTCAGCGGCTTGAAGGCGTAGGCGACCGTTTGGGCGTCGGGGTAGTAGCCGAGGGAGAGGCGGGCGTTTTGGTTTATCCAGCAGTGGGCGGTGCCTTCCTCGTTGCTCACGATGGTCGTGAGCTGGTTTTCGCGCTTGGCTTCGGGGAACTGGCGGCGCTGGTAGCGCGGGCCCACGTTCTGGAGCTTGGGTCAATCCAGATTTGCAGAAAATTCACGTCGGTGTTGCCCACGTTATGCTCTTCGTGGCGCAGGCCCGAGCCGGCGCTAATGATTTGCACCTAGTCCTGGTGCACCACTTCGGTGTAGCCGAGGGTGTCCTTGTGGTTCATGCTGCCGGCCAGCATCACCGAAATGATTTCCATGTTGGCGTGGCCGTGGATGCCGAAGCCGCCGCCGGGCTGCACCACGTCGTCGTTGAAAACGCGGAGTAGGCCGAAGCCGCTGCGCTCGGGGTAGGGGCCGAAGCTGAGCGAGAGGTGGCTTTTGAGCCAGCCGACGTCTTTGAGGCCGCGCTCGACGGCGCGGGTGAGGCGGGTTTTCATGGGCAGGCGGGGGCAAATGCGGTTTAGAAAAGAATGTTCTGCAAGGCGTAGCGAAGCACGACGGGCGGGTTAGAATTCCATGGGCACTTCCATCAGCAGCAGCTCGGCGGTGCTGTCGGCGCTGATTTCGAGCTTGTCGGTATCCCAAAGGCCGAAGCCATCGCGGCGATGCAGGGCCTGGCCGTTGATGGTCACGTCGCCTTCCAGCACGAAGGCGTAGACCCCGTTACCGGCTTTTTTCACGGCGTAGTCGGTGGCGAAGCCCTTATCGAGGTTGCCGATATAGAACCAGGCATCCTGCTGAATGTGCGGGTTGCTGCCATCGCCGGCGGGCGACACCACTTGCAGCAGCTGGTTGTGGCGGGCCTCCGGGGCGAAGGTTTCCTGGCCGTAACTGGGCTTGGTGCCGTGCTGATTGGGGAACACCCAGATTTGCAGAAATTTCACTTCCTGCTGCGGATTGTGGTTTTTTTCGGAGTGGGCCACGCCGGTGCCGGCGCTCATCACCTGCACGTCGTGCTGGCGGATGACGGTTTTATTGCCCATCGAATCCTGGTGCTCCAAATCACCGGACAGGGGGATGGAGATAATTTCCATGTTATCGTGCGGATGCTTGCCGAAGCCGTTGCCACCCGAAACGGTATCGTCGTTCAGCACCCGCAGCGCGCCGAAATGCACGCGCTCGGGGTTGTTGTAGCCGGCGAAGCTGAAGGTGTGGAAGGATTCGAGCCAGCCATGGTTGGCGTGGCCGCGGGTGTTGGCGAGGTGCAGAACGGTGTTGGCCATGATATGGGCGGTGATTACTACTGGCAAAGTAAAAGTGTAGGTACATTTGATGTATATACATGAGTGTGGCGAAAAAAGTTTTGCATTTTCATCTAGGTGGTTAGATGGCTGAGTTGCCGCTGTCCAGCCGGTACCTTTGCCCGACTTTATCCCCCTTTTCACCCGCATGATTCGCACGGTAATCTTCGACATGGACGGTGTCATCATCGACACAGAGCCGCTCCACCACCACGCTTTTTTGGCCGAATTTGCCGAGCTGGGCATCACGGTATCGGCCGCCGAGTACGCCACGTTTCTAGGCAAGTCGACGCGCAACGTGTTCCAGGTGCTCAAGCAGCGCTACGGCCTCGCGCCCGAGGTCGAAGCCCTGGTAGCCCGCAAGCGCGAACTGTTCAACCAGGCTTTCGACGAAGAAGCTACACTCGACCTGCTGCCCGGCGTGCGCGTGCTCATAGAAGACCTGCGCCGCCACGACATCCAATTGGTGGTGGCTTCCTCAGCTTCCAAAGCCACCATCGCGCGGGTGTTCGACCGGTTTGGGCTCGACCCGTACTTCACGCACCGCATCAGCGGCGAAGATTTTGCCGAATCCAAACCCCACCCGGCCATCTTCCTGCGGGCCGCCGAGCTGGCCCAAACGCCCATTACAGAGTGCATCGTCATCGAGGATGCCGCCAACGGCATCGCGGCGGCCAAAGCGGCCGGCCTCTATTGCATCGCCTATGCCAGCCCGCATTCCAAAGGCCAGAACCTGCACCAAGCCGACCGCATTATCCGGGATTTTAAGGAGCTGAGCGCGGCCGAAATCGAAGCCATCAACCCAGCCTAGCCGCTGCTGTCGCTACTGAAAGCGCCCTAACTCCTGGCGCGCAAACGTCCACTCCGGCGTATCGAATTCCGCCTCGGCCGGCCCGGGCACCGCAAACCACGCGCCCAAGCCCGGCGATTCAACATTGCGCAGCACGTGAATGCTCTGGGCTGGCATGTAGCTCTGAGCCAGCAGTACGTATTTCTGATGCGTCGTTAAATTCTCGGCCACATCCACCACCAGTACCGCGTGGCCCGGCGCGCCGCCGTGAATGAGCACGTCGCCGGGCTGCACCTGCGGCAGCGGCATCGGGCGCAGCTCCTTGCTCAGCGACAGGGTGCCCGCGTAGCCAAAGGTGGGTACCAGGTAGCGGGCCAGCGCCGCGTGGGTGGGCGCTTCGGCGGGCCGGGTGGCGGGCAATACTTCCTCCTTCGCCACTCGAAACGTGCGGCCGGCCACAAAATCCGAAAACCAGAAATCGTAGCCCGTGGTAAGGTGAAAATGGACTTTGTTCGGGTCGTGGCTGAACCCGTATTCGGCCCGCAGCCGAATCACGGCATCGGCGCATTGCTGCAAATCCTGGGGCGGCACGTCGATGTCGACCACGGCGGCCACCACGAGCTGCGGGTTTTTCAGCTGGCCATTATAGAGGCGGGCCTTGGTGCCGACGGGCTTCAGGGGCAGGCCGCGCAGCCACTCGCCCCAACTGCCGGCCGCCACCGCCACGCGCTGGCAGCCCACTGGCACCGGAAACCGGGCGGCCAGTGCTTGCGAAACTGCCGAACCAGCCGGCTGCCAGGGGTAGCACAGGGCCAGCGGATGCGGCGCAGTGGCTGGCGGGGCGCTGGCAACTGCCCGGCCCGGCAAACCATTCCCCAAAAACAACGAAGCAACGATTATGCACGGGCCAACAGGCCGGCCGCCGGGTATCCACATGGCAATAGTCTGGTTGAGGTGAAGAAACAGCCAGCCACAACGTGGACAACCGCAAATTATGCGGGCTGGCGAAACACCAGCAAAAAATGCCCGTGGGTTCCTGCATCGGCCCACTGCAATGGGAGCTAGTCGTAGCCCAATGCAAACGGCTAATACCGATTCGTATGCCCATAAAAAAGCCCGCATGTGCGGGCTTTTTTATATTTGAGATGGTATTGCGCTACTTGGCTTTGGCCGGAGTCTTTTTGGCCGCAGCAGTTTTCAAAGCGGCGGTTTTGGTGACCGGCTTTTTCGCGGCAGTAGCTTTCGTGGCGGTTTTCTTGGCCGCCGGCTTCTTCGTAGTTGCGGCTTTAGCGGCCTTTTTAGCTGGCGCGTCGGTGTCCTTTTCTTCCTTCGCTGGGGCGGCCTTTTTGCCGAAGCGTCCGCCTTTGGCCTTTTCGGGCGTGGCATCAGCCAACTCCACGCAGCGCTCCAGCGTCAGCTCCGTCGGCTCTTCGCCTTTGGGAATCTTCACGTTCTTCTTGCCCGCCACAATGTAGGGGCCGAAGCGGCCGTTGAGCACCTGAATGTCGGGATTTTCGGGGAAGCTTTTGATGAGGCGCTCGGCATCGGTTTTGCGCTTCAGCTCAATCAGGGCCACCGCCTCTTCCGACGTGATGGTGTGCGGGTCCTGCTCCTTGGTGAGGGAGTAGAATTTGCTGTCGTGGCGCACGTAGGGGCCGAAGCGGCCCAGGTTGGCCGTCATGTCCTTCTCCTCGAACTGGCCCACGTTGCGGGGCAGCTTGAACAGTTCCAGCGCATCTTCCAGCGTAATGCTTTCGATGAACTGGCCCTTGCGCAGGTTGGCGTAGGCGGGCTTAGTTTCGCCCTCCGTGTCGCCCAGGGCCACGTAGGGGCCGTATTTGCCCAGGCGCGCGCTGATGCGCTCGCCGGTTTCGGGGTGCGTGCCCAGCTCGCGGGTGGTGCCCACGGTGCTGCGGTCAATTTCCTGCCCGGCCTCAATGGTCGCGTGAAACTTGCCGTAAAAGCCGGTCAGCATCGTCGTCCAGTTCTCGTGGCCGTTGGCAATCTGGTCGAACTCGTCCTCCACCTTGGCCGTGAACTGGAAGTCCACAATCGTGGGGAAGTGCTCCACCAGAAAGTCGTTCACCACCATGGCCGTATCGGTGGGGAACAGCTTGGCTTTTTCCGCGCCGTAGTTCTCGATCTTTACCTCCGTCTGCACCGCGCTGCCGTCCAGCGTCAGCACGTGAAACTTGCGCTCTTTGCCTTCGCGCGAGTCTTTTTCCACGTAGCCGCGCTTCTGCACCGTGCTGATGGTAGGGGCGTAAGTTGAAGGCCGACCGATGCCCATTTCCTCCAGCTTTTTCACCAGCGAAGCCTCGGTGTAGCGCGCCGGGGGCGACGAGAACCGCTCGGTCGCGTTCAGGCGCTGCAACGGCAGGTCCTGGCCCACGTTCAGGGGCGGCAGGCCGCGTGAGAAGCTGCTCTCGCCGTCCTTCGCCGCGTCGTCCTCTTCCTCATCGTCCTTGCTCTCGGCGTACACTTTCAGGAAGCCTTCGAAGGTAATAACCTCCCCAGAGGCCGTGAGCGTTACGCCCGGCTGCGTGCTGATGCCAATAACGGCCGTGGTGCGCTCAATTACCGCCTCGGCCATCTGCGAGGCCATGGCCCGCTTGCGGATGAGGTCGTACAGCCGCTGCTCCGACGCATCCGAGCCGGCTTTCACGGTGCTGAAATCGGTGGGGCGAATGGCTTCGTGGGCTTCCTGGGCCGAGGCCGACTTGGTTTTGAACGTGCGGGTGTGGTGGTACTCTGCGCCATAGGCGGCCGTGATGGTCGCCTGCGCGCCCGCCAGCGCCTCGCCCGACAGGTTCACCGAGTCCGTCCGCATGTAGCTGATTTTGCCGGCCTCGTACAGCTTCTGGGCTACGCTCATCGTCTGGGCCACCGAGAAGCCGAGCTTGCGCGAAGCCTCCTGCTGCAACGTGGACGTGGTGAACGGCGCGGCCGGGCTGCGCTTGCCGGGCTTCTTGTCGAGGCTTTCAATCTGATAGTTGGCCCCTACGCAGCGTTCCAGAAACACCTCGGCTTCGGCCAGCGTCTTGTAGCGGGTGGGCAGCTCGGCCTCCAGCACGGCCCCGCGGCCGGCATCGAAGCGCGCTATGATGCGGTAGGCGCTGGCCCGCAGGAAGCTGGCCACTTCGCGCTCGCGCTCCACTACCAGCCGCACGGCCACCGACTGTACGCGGCCGGCGCTCAGGCCGGGCTTCACCTTTTTCCAGAGCACGGGGCTTAGCTCGAAGCCCACGAGGCGGTCGAGCACGCGGCGGGCCTGCTGGGC
>JALYUH010000057.1 GCA_030853985.1 Bacteroidota bacterium
CGGCGTGGCTCACGCTGGAGTAGGCCAGCATGCGCTTGGTAGTGGTTTGGACGGCGGCGCCCACGTTGCCAAGCAGCAGCGTGAGGGCGCACATGGCCTGAATGGTGGGCATCCAGAAGCCCTGGGCGGCGGGCAGGGCCACGGCCAGTAGCTTGAGGAAAGCGGCGAAACCGGCCGTTTTCACCACCGTGCTCATGAAGGCGGTGAAGAAGGTGGGCGTGCCCTCGTACACGTCGGGCGTCCAGAAGTGGAACGGCGCGGCCGACACCTTGAAGCCGATGCCAATAATCATCATCAGAATCCCGATGTAGAGCATGGGTTGCAGGCTGGCGTTGGTGGGGTTGGCTACGGCCGCGCCCAGCTTCGAGAGTTCAAAAGTGCCCGTAGCGCCATACAGCAGCGCAATGCCGAAGAGTAGAATGCCGGTGGCAAACGCGCCCATCAGGAAGTATTTGAGGGCGGCTTCGTTGCTGCGCGAGTCGCGCTTATTGCTGCCGGCCAGCACGTACATGCTGATGCTCAGAATCTCAATGCCCACAAAGAGCATCAGCAGGTGGTCGTAGCCAATCATCATGATGGCCCCGACCAGCGAGAAGAGCAGTAGCGCGTAGTATTCGGCCAGGTTGGGCTCGCCCGAAGTCACGTAGCTGCGCGAAAATGGCAGCAGCAAAATGGTCGTAATCAGCACGATGCCGGTGAAGGCGACCGTGTAGTTATCCACCACCAGCATGTGGTTGAAGTAGGGCGCGTGGTGCGCGTTCCAGTCGGCGTAGTTAGCCCCGAACACGGCCAGCAGCAGCAGCATGGCGCCGGGCAGCAGCACCTTGTTCGAGCGCAAAAAGCCCAGGAACAGGTTGAGGATGCCGAAGACGGAGAGGAGAATGATGGAGGTCATGTTGTAGCTGCAAAAAAGACGTCGGACACTGGGCAGTGCCCCAACAGAACGTCATGCTGAGCGCAGTCGAAGCATCTCTACCGCGCAAGTAATTAATTAGTATTGAGGTAGAGATGCTTCGGCAAGCTCAGCATGACATTCCTCTTTATTATAGATAACAAAGACGTTCTGCTACCGCCCGACCAGCGCCAGAATGTTCATCACGGCCGGCTCCGAGATGTGCAGGAAGGTGTTGGGGAACAGGCCCAGCCAGAACACCAGGGCGATGAGCGGCACGAAAATCAGCAGTTCGCCGCCGGTGAGGTCGGTGATGGTTTCGGAGAACGACGAGTCGGGGCCGAGCATCACGCGCTGGAACATGCGCAGTAGGTACACCGCCGAGAAAATGATGGTGAGGCCGGCCACCGCGCCCACCCAAGCGTTGTACTGGAATACGCCTTCGAGCAGCAGAAACTCGCCCACAAACCCGCCCGTGAGGGGCAGCGCTACCGTGCTCAGCAGCATGATGAGGAAGCAGACGGAGAGCAGCGGCGTGCGGCGCGTGAGGCCGCCGAGGTCGGGGATGAAGCGGGTGCCGGTGCGGCGCTCGATGGCATCGGCCACCAAGAACATGCCCACCACGTTTACGCCGTGGGCCAGCATCTGGATGACCGCACCCTGCAGGCCGATTTGGGTGAGCGAGAACACGCCGGCCGCCATCAGTCCCACGTGGCTCAGCGACGAGTAGGCGATGAGGCGCTTGAGGTCGCGCTGGCGAATGGCGATGATGGCCCCGTAGATAATACCGATGACGGAGAGGATGATAACCGGCTTCTGCCACTGGCTCACGCCGAGCGGCACGATGGGCAGCAGCCAGCGCAGGGTGCCGTAGAGGCCCATTTTCAGCATGATGCCCGAGAGCAGCATGGTGGCGGGGGCGGGGGCTTCGGTGTAGGTGTCGGGCTGCCAGGTGTGGAAGGGGAAGATAGGCATCTTCACGGCAAAGGCGGCGAAAATCAGCCAGAACAGCCACGACTGCTCGGCGGCGCTCAGCTTCAGGTTGTAGAAGGCGGTGAGCTCGGAGGAATGCTGGGCCAGCGAGCCGGCGGCGGGGCCGGTTTGCAGGTAGAGGTACACGAAGCCGGCCAGCATCAGGAGCGAGCCGACCACGGTGTAGAGGAAAAACTTGAGGGTGACGGCCACGCGGCGCTCGCCGCCCCAGGCCCCGGCCAGGAAATAAATCGGAATGAGCGCTACTTCCCAGAAGAAGTAGAACAGGAAAGCATCGAGGGAGGTGAACACGCCGAGCAGGCCCGTTTGCATGAACAGGATGAGGGCGTAGAACGTGGCCGGGTTGTCGTAGTCGCGCTTGAAGGCGCTTAAGAGAATGAGTGGCACCAGGAAAGTCGTGAGCAGCACCAGCAGCAGGCTCAGGCCATCGAGCCCGAGGTGGAAGTTGATGCCGGCCGACGGAATCCAGCGGTAGTTGAGGTTGTAGGCGGCTGAGCCGTGGCGGGTGAAATCGAACGCGACGAAGGCCGCGAGGGCGAATTCGAGGAGCGAGGCCCCGAAGGCGAGGGCGCGGGCGGCGGCTCCCTTAACGAACAGCAGCAGCAGGGCGGCGACTAAAGGGAGAAAAAGCAGTACAGCAGTCAGCATCAGCAGGCGGATTGGGCGCGTTGCGGCACGGGGGAACCCGCGCGCAAATTGACCGCAAACTTACGCACGGACCCGCAAGGCACCACCGTTTTTATGCAACTTCTGCCAGCGGCCCCCTTCGCGGCTGATGCGCTTATAGTCGGGGCGACGAACTTTGCCGCTCATCTTATCCGCTGCTAGTGACTGCCCCCATCCTGCGCGTGGCCCGGCCCACCGATAATCTGCCCGCCCTGCGGCGCTTCTACTGCGACGGCCTAGGCCTGCACCAGTTGGCGGCCTTCACGGCCCACCACGGCTTCGACGGCCTTGTGCTGGGCCACCCGCAGGCCCCGTACCACCTGGAGTTCACGCACCAGCCCGGCCACACCGTGGGCCGCGCCCTTTCTGCGGATAACCTGCTCGTCTTCTACCTGCCCGATGCGGCCGGGTGGCGCGCCGCCGTGCAGCGGATGGAAACGGCCGGCTTCGCGCCGGTGCCATCGTACAACCCGTACTGGGATGCGCACGGCCGCACGTTTGAGGACCCCGACGGCTACCGCGTAGTGCTGCAACAAGCGGCCTGGGACTTATAGCACCAAAAAATGCTGATGAAGCCGTCCTCAAGCCTACCCGTCGTTTCGCGCCTCGCGCCCACGCCCAGCGGCTACCTGCACCTTGGCAACGCCGTGAACTTCGTGCTCACCTGGCTGCTGACGCGACAGGCCGGCGGCACGCTGCACCTGCGCATCGACGACCTCGACCGCACCCGCCTGCGCCCGGCCTACCTGGATAATATCTTCCGCGTCATCGACTGGCTGGGCATTGATTACGACCACGGCCCCAGCGGCCCCGACGATTTCCTGCGCCACTACTCGCAGCTGCTGCATCTGCCCGACTATAACCGCGTGCTACGCCGCCTGGCGTTGGTGCCCGGCCTCGTGCAGGCCAGCCAACGCACCCGCACCGGCGGCCCCGAAGCTTCTGTTTCGCTCGAAACGCCGGGCGCGGCCTGGCGGGCGCAGGTGCCGGCCGGCGCGGCAATTTGCTTCGCCGATGCCTGGCAGGGCGAAACCCGAGTGCCGCTGGGCGCGCTCATGCCGGATTTTGTGGTTCGGAAGAAAGACGGCGTGGCGGCCTATCAGGTGGCCTCAATCATGGATGACCTGCGGCTGGGTACCAACCTTATTGTGCGCGGGCTGGACTTGCAGCCCAGCACAGCGGCGCAGCTCTGGCTGGCCGGCCAACTCTCCGAAACAGCGGGTTTCAATGCCTCGCGCATTCAATTTTACCATCACCCGCTGCTTATGAATGTGGCGGGCCAGAAGCTGTCCAAATCGCAGCAGCTGCCGGTTGATGCGGGCATTATGGCGCAACATCAGGGTAAGCAGGCGGTGTATGTAGCCGTGGCGGAGCTGCTACAGC
>JALYUH010000075.1 GCA_030853985.1 Bacteroidota bacterium
CGCCAAAGCCTCCCCGGCCAAAAAAGCCGTGCCGCGCCCGGCGCTGGCGGCCGGCACGCCCGCCTTCACGCGCTACCTGCACTCGCCCTGGGTCGATAGTCTGATGCGGGTACTCACGCCCGACCAGCGGGCGGCGCAGTTGTTCATGGTGGCCGCGTATTCCAACCGCAAGCGGATTGATGAGGACTCGATTTCGGCTCTCATCCAGCAGGCGGGCATTGGCGGGCTCATATTTTTCCAGGGCGGGCCGGGCCGGCAGGCGCGCCTGCTGAACCGCTACCAGAGCCAGGCCAAAGTGCCGCTGCTGGTGGCCCTCGACGGCGAATGGGGCGTGGGCATGCGCCTGGATAGCGTGGTGAAATTCCCGTACCAGATGAGCCTGGGTGGCGAAACCGACACAGCCCTGCTCTACGATATGGGCCGCGAGGTGGCCCGGCAGTTCAAGCGCCTGGGCATGCACGTCAACTTCGCACCGGTGGTTGATGTGAATAACAACCCCGCCAACCCGGTTATTGGCTTTCGGAGCTGGGGCGAAAACCCGGCCGCCGTGGCCCGCGACGGCCGCCAATATATGCGCGGCCTGCAGGACAATGGGATTCTGGCCGTGGCCAAGCATTTCCCCGGCCACGGCGACGTGGACGCCGACTCGCACCTGGCCCTGCCCACGGTGCGCGTCGACCGCCGCCGGCTCGACACGCTGGAGCTGCCGCCCTTCCGCAGCCTCATCGCGGGCGGGCTGGGCGGCATGATGGTGGCCCACCTCAACGTGCCCGCCCTCGACACGGTACCTGGCCCGAGCACGCTTTCCAAACCGATTATCGAGGGCGTATTGCGGCGGGAAATGGGCTTCAAAGGGCTGATTTTCACGGATGCCATGAACATGAAGGGCGTCATCACGAAGTTTCCGCCCGGCGAGGCCGACGTGCGCGCCCTGATGGCCGGCAACGACATTCTGGAGTTCAGCAAAAACGTGCCGCTGGCGCTGAAAATGGTTCGCATTGCCGTGGACAGCGGCCGCATTTCGCAGCGGGAAATCGACGAGCACTGCCGCCGCGTGCTGGCCCTCAAGCAGTGGTCGGGCCTGAACCACTACCGGCCCGTCGAGACCAAAAATCTTTACGAAGACCTCAACGGCCCCCACGCCCAGTACCTTAGCCACCGCCTCACCGAGCTAAGCATCACGCTGCTGCGCAACCAGAAGAACCTGCTGCCCTTGCAGCGGCTCGATACGCTGCGCATTGCCACGCTGGTGCTGGGCGGCTCGGTGCGCGACACGACGGATTTCCAGCGGGCGGTGGGCGACTACGCGCCGGCCGCGCATTTCCACGTCTCGGCTACGGCCTCGCTCGATGAGCTGATGAAGCTGCGCGCCGCCCTCCAGCCCTACAACCTCATCCTGGTGAGCTTGCAGAACCTGGGCCGCCTGACGGCCACCAGCTTCGGCATAACGCCCGAAAGCAACATGCTGTTGCGCGAGCTCGCCGACCAGAAGCAGACGCTGGTGCTTAGCGTGTTCGGCTCGGCCTACGCCGTAGCCAAAGTGCGCGATTTGGAGCGGGCCGGGGCCGTTATCATGGCCTACCAGGAAAGCCCGAATGCCCAGAATCTCACTGCCCAGGCCATTTTCGGCGGCATCGCGGCCACCGGCAAGCTGCCCGTCACGGTGAGCGACCGGTACCCGCGCGGCTTCGGCCTGCGCACCGCCGCCGGCACCCGCCTGCGCTACGCCAACCCGGAGGATGAGGCCATGGACCCGCGCCTCGAAGCCCGCGTGGACAGCCTCGTGGGCCGGGCGCTGGCAGCCCAGGCCTTCCCCGGCGCGCAGGTGCTCATTGCCCGGCGCGGCACGGTGGTGCTGCGCAAAAGCTACGGCAACCAGACGTATGCGGGCTTCGCCGACGCCGTGGTGAAGTCTAAAAAAACCAAGAAGCAAACGATTGTAGTCGCTGATACCAGTCCTATATCCGTGCCCCGCCCGGTGAAGGACGACGACCTCTACGACCTGGCCTCGATGACCAAGCTGCTGGCCGCCACGCCCGCGCTGATGCGCCTGCAGGGCGAGCACAAATTCAGCCCCGACAGCACGCTGGGTACCTACTTCCCCTTGCTGCGCGGCACCAACAAGGCCAATTTGAAGATGCGCGATGTGCTGGCCCACCAGGCTGGCCTCAAGGCCTGGATTCCATTCTGGCAGGAGCTGCGGAAGAAAAACGGGGTGATGCGTCGGCGCTATTTCCGCGCCGATTCGTCGGCCCGGTTCCCGCTGCCGGCGGCCCGGGGCCTGTGGGCGCGCAAGGACTTGCCGGCCCGCATCTACCAGGAAATCGGCGCGTCGCCGCTGAACGCTAAGCCGGGCTACGTGTACTCCGACCTGTCGTTTATTCTCTATCCTGAGCTGGTGAAGGCGCGCACCGGCCAGCCGCTTGATGCGTACCTGCAAAAGGAAGTTTATGGCCCATTGGGCGCGACCACGCTGGGTTTCCGGCCCACCAATCGCTTCCCGCTCAAGCGCATTGTGCCCACCGAGGTTGATTCGGCCTTCCGCCAGCAGCTGCTGCACGGCACCGTGCACGACGAGGGTGCGGCCCTGCTCGGCGGCCTCTCGGGCCACGCCGGTCTGTTTGGCGATGCCAACGACGTGGCCAAGCTGGCCCAGACCTACGCCTGGGGCGGCCGCTACGGCGGCCAGCAAATCTTC
>JALYUH010000114.1 GCA_030853985.1 Bacteroidota bacterium
CCTGTACCCTCCCTTAAAAACGGCTCTAATCGGTACGTAAGAGGACATTCGCCGAATGCCCTGAATAAGGAAAGGTACGCCGGGCCGTTGTTCGAAACGCGGGCCGGGTAGCGTTGCGATGTTCTGGCGGGGCCGCCCTCCGCCAGAACGCACCGACTTTAAGCAACTGCCGGCCGGCCAAACTTATCCTTCAGAAACGAGTACAGCGGCGGCAGCACCGAGAACAGAATGATGCCATAAATCACCAGCGTGAAGTTGTGCTGCACCCATTCAATCCGGCCCAGGAAGTAGCCCGCCAGCGTGAGCGACACCACCCACAAAACGGCCCCGGCAATGCTATACGACGCGAAGTAGCGGTAGCTCATGGTGCCAATGCCGGCCACAAACGGCGCGAACGTGCGCACAATGGGCACGAAGCGCGCCATGATAATGGTTTTGCCGCCGTGCTTGGCATAGAAGGCCTGCGTCTGGTCGAGGTATTTGCGGTTCAGAAATTTATAATTTTCCCGGAACACGCGCGGCCCCAGGTAGTCGCCTACCACATAGTTGAGGTTATCGCCGATGAAGGCCGCCGCTATCAGCAGCGGAATCAGCAGCCAGATGTTGAGCAGCGGGTGGCCGGTTTCGGGGTTGGGCTGGGCGGCCAGCGTGCCGGCCACGAACAGCAGCGAATCGCCGGGCAGAAAAGGGAACACAATCACCCCGGTTTCGGTGAAAATGATGAGAAACAGGATGAGATACGTGAGGTTGCCGTAGTTATGCACCACGTCGAGCAGGGTTTTGTCGAGGTGCAGCAACAGGTCGAAGAAATGCTTAAGAAGTTCCATACCGAACGAAAAGTGAGCTACAAAGAAAACGGGCGGCCGCCGAAGTAGCCGCGCCCCCGGTCTTTTTGCTGGGCGATAGGTGCGGCGTGGCTTTCGGCATTATCTTTGTACCCTTGGATTATACTAATTGCATTTACCCCGAAAAACGTGTTGTTTTTCCAACCCGTTTGAGGCGCTCAATCGGAGTTTGCGGCCGCAGCCCACGGCTGGCACGGCTTCCAGTTGCGGCGGTCTTTTTTCGGCCGGCGCTTCCTTTTTGCATCATCCCCTGCCCTACCCCTTTCCGTACATGGGTCCTGTCGGCCGCCTGCCCTGGCCGCCAGTTAACAACGTTACTGAATCGCGCACGTTTTTATTACCCCAATGATTGTTTATCAGGGCGGAGACTGGTGGCGGGCCCTTTGGCACTTTCACACCTCCGCAGTCATTCGCTTGCTGCTGAAACGGGTGGCCCTGGTGGGGCTCTACGGTTGCGCGATTGCGGTTATCAGCCTCGATTTTCACACCCTCAACGTTCGCATTGGGCGCGAGTATCTCTCCATTCTGGGCATTTTGCTCAGCCTGCTGCTGGTGTTCCGCACCAACACCGCCTACGACCGCTACTACGAAGGCCGCAAGGTATGGGGCGTGCTGGTATCGCAATGCCGCGGCCTGGCCATGGAAATGAATGCCCTGCTGCCCCGCGAGGCCAAATCGAGCCGCCGCTACTTCGCGGCCCTCATCTCCAACTTCCCCATTGCCCTCGAAGGCAGCCTGCGCAACCGCATCCGGTTCGACAAGATGGAGGCGACCCCCGACATCATCGAGCGCCTGCAAAAGGCCGAAAGCGTGGCCTCTACCATTATCGCCGTGCTCATGGAAAGCGTGGAGCAGCTGCGGCAGGTGCAGATTTTCGACCCCATCTACCTTATCAACATCAAGCAGCACTACCTGTCCATGATGAGCGTGAGCGGCACCTGCGAACGCATTAAAGCCACGCCCATCCCGTATTCCTACAGCTTTTTCATCAAGTGCTACATCACGGTCTTCATCATGGTGATGCCCCTGGTACTGGTCGACTCCTGCGGCTGGTGGATGGTGCCCGTCACCATGATTGGGGCCTACGCCATGCTGGGCCTGGAGATGATTGGCAACGAAATTGAGAACCCGTTTGGCTATGACAGCAACGATTTGCCCATCACGCAGCTGTGCAACAAAATCCGGGTAAGCGTCCATGATTTGCTGGGCGTGGAACTGCCGGCCGAGAAAAAAGCTTTGGCCACCGTGCCCTACAGTGTGGTGCATTAGCCGGGCGGGCCAACCCTTGTTTATTCCCGAAATAGGATTTTTTTCGCCCTGAAAAGGTCCTCATTTGCACCGTTTTACAACTTTTTAATTTTTTTTCCCAACCCTTCGACCTTTTTCCCAACCCTGCGTATATGCGCCCTGATACGCGCTTACCCCCCCCTTCAGCGTAGCTTCCCCTTTTACAAAAACCCCCATAAATACCATGAAAAACTTAATTTTTACTCCTAAGCTGTTTCGACAGCGAAGCTTCCTCAGCTTTTTGCTCCCGCTCTTTGCGTTGTTTGCTGGCCTTGGGGCTTCGCAGTCAGCGATGGCACAGTCGGCCGTTTCCGATAACGTAACACTTAACGTACGTGGCACGAACGGTACGTACGACACGCAGTCTGCCACGCCTGGACCTGGTGTATTTCAAGGCACCAATTTTGGTACGTTCAATCTGGCTACTGCTAGTGACGTGTTCAACCTGAACAATACGAATTTTGTCATCAACGACCCAGGCAATACTTATAATGACGGTCAGTTTCTGTACCGAATTTATAACACTGCTACTACGCCTGGTGGCTATACTTCTCTTGCACTAGGCCAGGGTACATATAATGCTGGCGTTCGCACATTTAATGTGCCGCAAAACGTCAATTTGTTGAGTGGGTTGACTGGCGGTGCCGGGACTAACTACGGGTTTGATGTTATTTTCCGCGCCAATGACAACAACTTTGGTGCGCCTATTACCAGTGTTCCGGTTAAAACCGCCACCTTCACGGTAACCGGCACCCCTACTATCCCCACCAACCTCAACAACACGAAGGTTTTCATTAACCCTAACTCGAGTTCGCCGACCGGTTACATTACCTATAACGCTAATCCAGGCACGCCTAACCCGTTCAATGGGGCCAACTTGGGTAGCTACGATGTCAACACCGGTATTCTGAATCTGAATGGCGGCTCGGCGATGGTGGCTACTTCCAACGGTGACCAGGTAGGGGCTGTTCGCCTTTTTTATCGCGTATTCAAGCAGGGCACAACTAGTGGCTTGCCCGCTTATACTAACGTTGCCCTGACCAATGGTGGTACAGGTTCAACGTATTCGAACACTACTTCACAAATCAATCTGGTAACGAATGTGCCGGTAAACTCGGGCACTGGTGCATTTATCGTGCAGGTGTACTACGAGGTTGACATTACGCCTCAAGTTGGAACTCCCCGTACTCTGCGCGACGACAATGGCGGCAATGCTTACACGGCCAATTTTACCCTCACCGGTGTTCCAATTCTAACCGATACTTGGACCGGCAACATCAATGATGACTGGTTCAATATGAATAACTGGGACTTGGGTTTCGTACCCACGGCCAATACCAACGTCACTATTCCAGACTTTGGCAGCGGGTCGACGAAGTCATATCCGAACATCTATGCTGGTAGTACTTTCAAGGCTAACAACGGTGCAGTTGTCAACAACACAATGTCGGGTCCGGCCTTTGCTCGAAACCTGCTATTGGCTGGCAGCACGCAGGCTCAACGCACTATCCTGCGTCTCTACACGGGTACGTTGAAGATTTACGGCGATTTCACGAACAACCAGGACAGCTTTATTCAGCGCAACCCCACTACGCTGGAGTTTGCGGGGGGTAACCAGACCCTTACTGGTGGCTCCAACTTCGACACCGTAGTGATTTCGGGCGGCAGCACCAAAACCCTGACGGGTAAGATGAATATCCTGACCGAATTCCACTTTGACACGGCTAATGGTGGCGGTGTTTTCGTGACCGACGTTTCGCGCGTTACCATCAACTACGTTGAACTGGGCGGTCGCAGCAGCTCGGCCCCCAATGGTGCCCAGCTAACCGGTGAAAACGAACAATCATACATCCGAGGCTTCGTGCAGACTACTCGTTCTAGCGTGCTTGCCAACGAAATGACTCCTGCTGGCCAGCCCGACCCCCGTACATTTGGCAACATTGGCCTGACCCTGTATTTCAAGGGCGCCAATAGCCCTGGTGACGTTTACGTTACGCGCAACACGGCTGAAAGCTACACGCCATTGTCCAGCACGAGCGGGCAGCCCGGCCGCTACGGTATCCGCCGCATTTTTGGTGTGCGTCCAAGCTCGCTCAACACCAACAACGGTGGTTTGACTGCGGACCTGACCTTCACCTACCGCGATGCAGAATTGACTAACTTAGGACCGGTTGGCGATGGCACCGTACCCGAGCCCAACCTGGCCTTGTTCGTATCCACTAGCGGTGGCAACCAGTTCGGTTACCTCGGCCGCGATGCCCTCGACCAAGTGAACAATATCCTGACGAAATACGACGTGCGTACTTTCGCCACGTTCACGCTCGGCGACCGCAACAACCCGCTGCCAGTTTCGCTCACGGGCTTCGATGCTAAGCGTATCGGTACTGATGCCCTGGTAACCTGGCAGACCGCTAGCGAGCAGAATAACAAAGGCTTCAACGTGCAGGTATCGACCGATGGCAAAACCTACCGCAACATTGGCTTCGTAGCCAGCGAAACGCCCAACAGCACGGCCCCTAAGGCTTACACCTTCACCGACACGGAGAAGAACAAGGCCGGTGCCCGTTACTACCGCCTCGAGCAGCTGGATGTGGATGGCAAGTCGACGTTCTTCGCTCCCCGCGTGGTGAGCTTCGACGGCAAAGTTGCTGAAGTAGCCTCCGGCATTGTGGCTTACCCCAACCCGCTCAACAACGAAACCCTGCACCTGAGCCTGACCTCTTCGGTGAGCGGTACCGGTGTGGTGCGTATCATGGACATGACCGGCCGTCAGGTAGCCCAGCACAACCTGGACATCACCATCGGCAGCAACGACGTAACGCTGGAGAAAATGAGCGAGCTGAAAAGCGGCTTGTATATCCTGAACGTGATGTTGCCCTCGGGCGAGAAGAAGACCATGAAGGTAACGAAGCAGTAAAATGCCTCGCCCTTCGGGCCAACTAAAAACGCCGGCTTCCGCAAGGAGGCCGGCGTTTTTTTGTGCGGCATTGCCTACCGGGAAACAAAAAAAGCCCGCCACGCTGCACGCAGCATGACGGGCTTTGCACCGCTGGTTGGGCAGTACTAGCCGCGGGGCATCGACGTGCCGGGCTTGCCGGTTTTGGCGGCCGGCCGGAACATGGGGTCCACGGCATCCATGTCGAGGAAGTGCGAGAACGTGTCGCCGCGCAGGCCCAGCCGGATGGTTTCGAGGCTCACCACTTCGTTGGGGGCAATGTTGCCCAGGTTCACGTTGGCTCCGAGCAGCTTGATGAACCACACCTGCTGGGCTTTCTGCGGGGCTTCCCACAGAATTTTCTCGCCCGGAATTTTGGTCAGAATTTCCTCCACCAGCCCCGAGCGCACTTCGCCGGTGCTGCGGAAAAGGCCCACGTTGCCGCCCTCGCGGGCCTCGCCAATCACCTTAATGGCCCCGGCCGCCAGCTCGGCCTCCATCTGCGAAATCCACTTGTAGGGCGGAATAATTTTCTCGGCATCCTTCGAGCCCACTTCGCTCAGCACCCGCACGCGCTGGCTCAGCTCGCGGATGTACTCGCACTTGCGGCCGTGGTCGAGGTCGATGCTGCCATCCGATACCTCGGCGTATTCCATGCCGTACTGGTCCAGCAGGCGGCGGTAGTCGTCGAACTGGTTGCGGATGATGAAGGCCTCGAACAGCGTGCCGCCGAAGTACACCGGAATGCCGGCCTCTTTGTAGATTTCGAGCTTACGCTTGAGGTTAGGCACCACGTAGGACGTGGCCCAGCCCAGCTTCACGATGTCGGTGTAGGCCTCGCCCACTTCCAGGAAGTCTTCCACTTCGCGCAGGCTCAGGCCCTTGTCCATCACCATGGTATAGCCCTGCTCGCGGGGCTTCGCCGTGCGTTCGGGCAGTTGGGAAAGGTCGTAGTTCATTAAATTGGGAGGTAAGCTTCAGCTTGCCGCAGCCGCCGAAGAAACAAAAAAAAGCTGCCCATCAACTTGATGGGCAGCCGCAAAAGTAACACACGTAGCAGCTTATCGGCCGGGTATTTCCGCCACGCGCCAGCCGAAGCTTACGCCACTCACTACTTCCGGAATTGCTCAATCAGGCGCTTCAGGCCGGGCTGCTCGCGCAGCTGCGGGAAGTAGTCGAACAGCAGCACGTGCTGGTCGTAGTTGAGGGTGAGGGCCGTTTCGAGCACACCGTAGGCTTCTTTCATGCGGCCATCGGCCAGCAGGTAGGCGCACAGCATGTAGTGAAAATGCGCCTCGTGCGGGTGCAGCTCCACGGCGTGGCGCACGAGGTCCACGGCCTCGGCAAAGTGGCCCTGGTCGTAGATAATGGCGCTCCAGCTCACCCAGGCCTGCACGTCGTCGGGGGCTACTTCGGTGGCTTTCTCATAGGCTTCGAGGGCGCTCACCACGTTGCCCACCTGGTTTTCGGCCGCGCCCAGCGCCGACCAGTACTCGCCGCTCTGGTCGTAGAGCTCGGTGGCTTTGCGGAAGAAGTGAATGGCCTCGAACCACTTGCCCTGCTCCTGCAGCAGCACGCCCTGGCCAAACCAGGCCTCGTCCATGGCGGGGTTCAGCGCCAGGGCCTGGCGGTAGTATTTGCGGGCGGGCTCCCACTCGCGCAGCTTCTCGTAGCACTCGCCGATGTTGCACAGGGCTTCATCGGTGGGCTCGCCGGTGGGGTAGGCCAGCTCGAACTCCGGAATGGCCTTGCGGTACTCCTGCTGGCACACGAAAGAATCGGCCAGCCAGTGGTGGGCATCGTAAAAGTCGGCCTGGATGGTTACGGCGAAGTCGAAGGCCTCCACGGCTTTCGCAAAATCCTCGCGGCGGTACCAGTACTGGCCCAGGTTGTACCAGGCCGTGGGCGAGTACGGGTCGTCGTCGGTGAACTGCTTGAAGAAATCTTCGTGCTCATCCAGCCGCTCCGTAATATCAAGGCAGTGCAGCAGCTCCTGCACCCCGGTTTCGTTGTCGGGGTTCAGGCGCAGGCTCTGCTTGTAGTGCTTGGCCGCGCTCTTGAATTTCTGCCAGCTCTGAAACGCCAGGCCCAGGTTGAAGTGAATGTCCTCGCGCTCGGGCTCCCGCTCCAGCCCGGCCCGGAAGTAGGCCACCGCTTCGGCAAAGTCGCCCCGCTGCGTGCTGATGATGCCGCGCGTTACGGCCACGTCGGCGTTGGTGGGGTCGAGGGCGGCTACGGCATCAATCTGGCGCTCGGCTTCGGTGTAGTCGCCGCGCATGGCCATCACCTGGGCGCGGTCAATCAGCAGCTCGGTCGAGAAGGGGTATTGGCCGAGGGCGGCTTCGCAGGCTTGCAGGGCCTTGTCGAACTCGGCCCCGGTCACGTAATGGTCGATGATGTTTTCGAAGTCTTCGAGGTCGAAGAAAACAGGCTCCTGCTCGGCTAACATGCGCTCGAAGCGGCGCACAGTATCCAGCACGGCGCGAGGGTTGTCAAAAGGTTCGTTCATGCGCATAATTCCGCGGTTAGGAGGAGTAATCGGGGCGGGCGGGCGGGTTTTTGGGGCGCACCGCGGTGTTTCAGCGGTCGGCCAGCCGGCCCGGGCCGCTCTCCTATATCAATGATAACAATTATTGGCTAAAACCGTGCAATCCGGCTTTAGCTAAGATACGACAGCCGCCCCCGAAACGGGGGCTTTTTCGGCCAACCCGGCCGCGCACCACGCCAACGTATCGGCTAACGGCCGGAATGCCAGCCCGGTAGCGCTTTGTACTTTGGCGTGGCCATACACCACCGGCTGCCGCCCGGCCCTGGCCGTATCGCGGGTAATAAGCGGCCGCGCGCCCGTGAGCACCGCCCGGGCATGCTCAAGCCGCCAGATGACCTCGGCCGCCCAGTCGGGCACGGCCACCGAAGGCGCGCGCCGCTCCATAGCCGCCGCTGCGGCCCGGAAAAACTCGCCCATCGGTACCGCTTCGGCACTCAGAATGTAGCGCTCGCTGCGCAGCTCTGGGTGGTCTAACGCCAGGGCCAGCAGCTGCGCCACCACGTCGCGCACATCCACAAAATTCAGCAGGCCCCGGGTGTAAAAGTGGTGCTGCTGGTGCGCATAGCGCAGCAAGCGGGTGCTGCTGCGGGTCCAGTCGCCCGGCCCCAGCACCACCGAGGGGTTCACCATCACGGCATCAAGTCCCTCGGCCACGCCGCGCCACACCTCCAGCTCGCCCAGGTATTTGGAGGTTGCGTAGGCTGGGTGCGATGCGCCCAGGTCCCAGGTAGCGGCTTCCGTTACCACGGTGCGGCCATCGGGGCCGGACTGCGCGCCCGCCGCCGGCCCACCCAGCGCCGCCACCGATGACACGTGTACCAGCCGGATGCCGGGCCGCTCCAGGCAGGCATCGACCAGGGCGGCGGTGCCCTGCACGTTCACGGCCAGCAGCAGGTCCTCATCCTGCGGCGCGTACGACACCAGGCCCGCGCAGTGGAATACGTGCGTTACGTCGGGCGTGAGGGCCACGCGCAGCTGCTCGGTATCGAGCAGGTCGCCGGGCAGCCACTCCACGCCCGGCGCGGCATCGGCCGGTACCGAGCCGCGGTGCAGCGCCCGCACGGCCAACCCCCGCGCCCGCAGTGCCCGCAGCAGAAAAGAACCAATGAGGCCGGTGCCACCCGTGACGAAAACCATGTCAGTTAGTGGTTAGTGGTTGATGATTAGTGGTTAGAGCAATTTCCGGGTTCGTGTACACGTAGCGCGAACTTGGTCGTTCGCGTCCCCGCGCCGTTCGCCTCGTTTCAATGGCGCGGGGA
>JALYUH010000131.1 GCA_030853985.1 Bacteroidota bacterium
GTTGAGGATAGTGAGGTCGGTGGTGAGGTTGCGTGGGGGCTGGTAGCGGTCATCGGCCACCACGTAGGCCCCGGCGGGCGGCGCGGCCAGGCCGGGTGGGGGTGCGTAGTCGAGTTGGGTCTGGTCGATGGTGAAGGGGTCGAGGCCGCTCAGCTCCCGAAACCAACGGGCCATGCTTTTGAAGGGAGAGTCGACAGTTTCGTCGATGTGGGCATGGCCGGCCAGCACCACCACGCGGGCGGCAGGGTCGCGGCCGAGGGTGGCAGCCACCAGGTTACGGGCCTGGTTTTGTTCCCGGTCGGCCCCGAAGGCATCGTAGGCCACCACCTGCATGCCCAGACGGTGCGCCTTGCGCACAAGGTTGGCCAGCGTGGGCTCGCGCACATAAAACCCCGACGCGCCCACCGGAAACCCGCGCCGCCGCACGCCGGCCGTGTCGGCCGCATCCAGCGCCTCCAGGGCCAGGTACCGGAAACCCAGCCGGCGCAGCTCGGGCAGCAGGCTGCCCACCAGGTAGCGCCCCCGGGGCTGAGTGTGCGCTTCGTTGAACATAAGTACCCGCTGCTGCTGCGCCCGTGCCAGAATAAGCGGGCCGGCCAGCTGCGTGGCCAGGGCCGGCACGGGAGCCGGAGCCACGGCCACCGGCCGCCCGAGCTGCGCCCAGTGCGTGGCCGCGCTATCGGTTTCGCCGGCCATCGCCTCGAAGGTGGCCAAGGCTTGCAAATAGCCGCCGCGCTGCTCGGGAGTAGCGTAGTCGGCCCGGTGCTGGCGCAGCGTGAGCACGGGCAACAGGTAGTTGAGGCGGCCAGTTTGGGCGTTGCCGGCCGCGGCCAGGGCCATCGAAATGGGGTTGGCCGGCTCGGGGGCGGGCGTGGAATTTGGCAGGCCAGCCAGTAGCGGGGCCAGCCATCCGCACAACGGAAGCAGTTTCATGTAAAAGAGACTGGTAGATTATCGACCGCACTTTAGGGCCGCGCCGGAGGCTGGCGCGGCTGACCGCCGGGGCCCGACGCAGAAAGGCCCCGGCGCAGGCCAGAGCTTTTCGAGCGGTTTCTCCTTATTTCGTTGCTGCTATCGACTGATAATGGTCGCCTACTGGACACCGGCCGTGGTGGCAGCAGCAAATTGTATGGGCACGGTGAACGAAACCGCGACGGCTCTGCCATCCTGCTTGCCCGGCACCATTTTCGGCATTTTCCGAATGGCAGCCACTACGGCCTCATCGTAAGCTGCACTCAGTCCTTTCACGATGCGCGCCCCTATCACATCGCCATGCTCAGTAACGATGAAGGAAGCGAAAATTCTGCCCGTGCGCTGGTCAGCGGCTGCAACACTGGGGTACACGAGCCGCGCCTGGATGGCTTCCACAATAGCGCTGTTGCTGGTGCTACCATCTAGGTGGGGCATTTCTTCTACAAAGACATAAACTTTCTTTAAAACTAACGGTGCTTTTTTTCCATCGCGCGGTATGACAGTAGGCGGTGGGGGCGGCGCTACCGAATTTTGAACGGCACTTGAAACGGCGGGTTCGGCCGGCGGCGCAGCTTTTTCGCAGGCGACGGCCGCGAGCAGCACGCCCAGCAGGGGCAGCGCGAGCCACTGTTTCCAGCGGCTTATTGGTTTGGTTTTTTGAATCATGGCAATGCGACTGAGGGTTTGGGAATGGGAGAAGGAGTGCGCAAGCGGAACCGAGAAACCAAGGCGGCTGGCTACTTGCCGGGCCAGCAGCTGGGAGTAAGAAGTGGAATGAGCAGGAATGAGCGAGGTAGTTGATTGGTGCAGGGCGGCCTCATCGGCCAGGTACTCGTGGGTGAGGGCCAGGGCCCGGGCGCACAAATGCACGAAGGGGTTGAACCAGAGCGCGGCGCGCAGCAGCTCCAGCAGCAGGCGGTCGGTGGTGTGGTGCTGGCGCACGTGGGCCAGCTCGTGGGCCAGCACCTGCCGGGCTTCGGTCGGGTTCAGGGGCAGGGTTTCATCCCAGAAAATGAGCGAGCCGAAGGAGCTGGTGGGCAGGCGGCCGTGGGTTTCGATGAGCGTGTAGCTGGGGCACGTGGTGCGGGGCAAGTGCCGCGCCTGCCACCACAGACGCCCCAGCTCCAGCAGCAGCCGCGTCAGCAGCAAGCCCACGCCGGCCAGATAAACCGCTCGCAGCCAGAAGCCCCAATCAAGAGCGGCGGCATTGGCGTTACCGAGGGCCGTGACTTCGGCGGCCGGCAGCAGCACCGCCACCACGCCCGGCAGGCCCACCG
>JALYUH010000134.1 GCA_030853985.1 Bacteroidota bacterium
ACTGTACACTGTTCCCGAAACGGCTTTTACTTGGTTGAAAATCACTATTTTATTTGAAATCGAGCAGTTCGACTTCGAAGCGCAGCACGGTATTGGCCGGAATGTCGGCCCCGGCCCCGCGCGCGCCGTAGGCCAGCGGCGACGGAATGAGCAGCACCGCTTTGCTGCCCTTGGTGAGCATGGCAATGCCCTGGTCCCAGCCCGGAATGACCTGGCCCACGCCCAGCGTGAAGCTGAACGGGTCGTTGTTGCGCTTGGCCGTCGAGTCGAACTCCTTGCCCGTGCTCAGCACCGTGCCGCGGTAGAGCACGCGCACCGTTTGGCCCTTTTTGGGGGGCAGGCCGGTGCCGGCTTTCTTGATGATGTAGTAGGTGCCGCCCGGCGTTTTTTTGGCGGTGGCGTGGTTTTTCTGGAGGTAAGCCAGAATCTGGGCATTATCCTTGGCCAGCTGGCCGGCCGAAAGCCGGGCCGCCTGTTTTTCCGTTTCGGCTTGCAGCTGCTTCTGGCGGGCCATCATTTGCTCCATGGTTAGTAGCTCGCGGGCGCTGGCCAGTACCGTGAGGGTGTTGCCGCTGTTTTTGATAAAGGGCGGCACGGGCTGGCGGAACGTTTTGGTAAATACTGTATCGGCCGGAAAGCGGAACACGGCACTATCGCCGGGCAGCAGCAGGCCCAGAGCCTCTTCGAGGCCGCCGGGCGTGGTTTGGGGCGGCAGGGCCACGGGCTGGGCCGTGGGCTGCATGCGGCGCGAGCTCATCAGCACCGAGTCGCGCCCGGTGCGGAATTCCATGAACACGGTGAGCACCTGGCCGGCCCGGCTGGCGTAGGGCGCATCGGTGGGGGCCAGGGCGCGGGGCTGGTATTTGCCCGTGGCATCGGCCCGAAACAAGCGGTACTCGGTGCCCGAAGGCAGGCGGGCAAAAGGCTGGTTTTGCGCCTGGGCGGGCCGGGCCAGGCCCAGCAGCGCCGCCAGCGCGCCAAAAAGAAAACGTTTCATAGAAAAAAAAGAATAGCCGGGTTTTCAGCGAACGCCGACAATCTCCACTTCGAAGACCAGCGGGGTATTGGGCGGTACCAGGTAACGGGTGTCGTCATCGGGCTGGCGCACGCCCTTGGCGGCATAGGCCAGCGCCGCCGGAATCCAGACCCAGGCGCGCGAACCCACGGGCAGCAGCGGGATGACCTCGTCGAGGCCGGGGATGACTTCGTGCCGGCCCACCCGAAATTTCAGCAGGCCGCCCTGCGCTTCGGAAGCGTCAAAAATGTGTCCGTCGGGCAAAAAGCCGGTGTAGCGGGCACTCACGCGCTGGCCGGACTGGGGCAGCGGCCCGGTACCACGGGTCCGAAACACGTAGCGCACACCGTTGGGCGTGCGCTGCGGGGCGGCGTGCAAGGTATCGAGCGGCGGCAGGGATGCGGTGGGTCCGGTTTGAGCCCGGGCGCCGACTGCCGAAGCGGCCAGCAGCCCCAGAACCACCAGAAAGGTACGGGCCGGGTTGCCGCCGAAGGTGCTCATGGTCATGCGCAGGGATGGCTACTGAATGCTAAGAACTTCCACGTCAAAGAGCAGGGCTGCGTCGGTCGGGATGCCAGGGGAGCCGCCCGGGCCGTAGCCCAAGCGCGACGGGATGAGCAACAGCTTGCGGTCGCCCACCCGCGAAAGCAGCAGGCCTTCGTTGAACCCCGCCGTTAAGCCACTGCCCACCGTGAAAACGGCACAGCCGCATTTGCTGCCGTTATCGGCCGAGTTGTCGAAAATAACGCCCTGCGGGTAACGCGGGTCGCCCAACGAGGCCGGATAATTGTACGACGAGGGATGCGCGCCACTGCTCAGGAATCGGCCCACGTATTTCACCCGCACGTTGCTGCCCGCTTTCACGGCCGTGCCAGTGCCTTCGGCCAGGTTCACTACGTAAAGCCCCGAAGTGGTTTTGGTGGCCTTGGTGAGCAGGTTGTTGCGCCGCAGGTAGCTCTGAATCGTGTCTTCGTCGATAATCTTAAGTTGGTCCTGATGTTCGGATAACTGCCGCTGGAAGGTCGTTTGGCTGTTGCAGCTCCACAGGGCGGGAGTAGCCAGCAGCAGCAGGGCGGCCAGCAGCCAGGGGCGCGTCGAAATCAGGGAAATATTCATGTCGGGAAGAGCTAACGTAATTCCGGCCAGCAGGGGCCCGGGCCGTGGCACCGCGCCACCCGTTGGCCGGAATCGGGAGAAAAATACTTATTGAGCGGCCACCAACTCCACTTCAAAGCGTAGCGGGGCGTTGGCCGGAATGTCGGCCCCGGCCCCACGCTCACCGTAGGCCAGCGGCGAAGGAATCAGCAGAATGGCTTTGCTGCCGGGGTTCAGCATGGCAATGCCTTCGTCCCAGCCCGGAATTACCTGGCCCAGGCCGAGGGGGAAATCGATGGGGTGGCCCTGCTTGTCCGACGAGTCGAACAGCTTGCCGCTGAGCAGCGTGCCGTTGTAGTTCACGCTCACCACCTGGCCGGTTTTGGGCTTGTCGCCGGTGCCGGGCTTCAGCACCTGGTAGTAGACGCCCAGGGGCGTTTTCTGCACCGTGAGGCCGTTTTTCTTGATGTATTCCTGCAACAGGGCATCATCTTTCTTCATTTGCTCGGCTACTTTGGAGGTGCCCAGCATGGTTTTCAGGGCCTGCTGCTGGCTGGCAACCTGCTTCTGAAACTCGGGCGAGGCCATGCGCTTCTTCATCTGGGCGGCCATCGAGCGCTTCTGCAGTTCGGGCTCCAGCGCTTTTTCCTCCTCGGCCGTGGCGAGCTTGGGTTGGGTGGCCACGAACATCTGCACGAAGTTGCCGCCGCGCTTCAGGAACGGGGGCACCGGCTGGCCCGACTTGGGCTTGATGAGCGAATCGACCTGGAAGCGGAACACGCCGCTGTCGCCGGGCTGCAGCAGCGAGAGGGCCTCGTCGGGCATGCCTTTCTGCTTCAGTTCCTGCAAGGGCATGGGCACGGCCATCCGCATGTCGGTGCGGGTGTTTTGCAGCACCGAGTCCTTACCGGTGCGGTATTCGGTGTAGCCCATCAGGAACTTGCCCACCCGGTCTTTGTAGGTCGGGTCGCCGTCGGGGCCAATTTCGCGGCGCTCGTAGCTGTTGCCAACTTTCTTGTAAATCTTGTACTCGATGCCGGACTTGGTTTTGGCAAAGTCACCGTCGCTCTTGTTGCAGGCGGTGAGGGAAACGAAGCCCAGCACGCCGGCCGCCAGGGCCAGCTGCCGCGCAGAGCGGGAGGAAAAACGCATGAAATTAAAAAAGGTGAAGGGTCAGAAACGGTGTAAAGTTACGCTACCGGCGGCGCTATGGCGGCGGGCACACCCGTAAGTTGCTCCTTGTACTCGGGCAGGATGCCCAGGAAGCGCTCCACGGTTGCATCGAGCTTGTCGTAGCTGATGCCGCCGGAGGCGTTGTGGTGCCCGCCGCCATCGAAATGCTTACGCGAGAAGTCGCTGACGGAGAAGTTCCCCACCGAGCGGAACGAGATTTTAACGGCCACGCCGCGGTCAATAAAGACTGCCGCAAACACAATGCCCTCAATGCTGAGCGCGTAGTTCACCAGGCCCTCGGTGTCGCCGGTTTTGCTCTGGTACTGGCGCAGCTCGTCCTGCGTGATGGCAATGTAGGCCGTGTTGAACTCCCGGTTCACCACCAGCTTGTCTTTGAGGATAAAGCCCAAGAAGCGCAGCCGAATCTCGGAATGCGAGTCGTAGATGCGGCGGTGCACCGACGATAAATCAATCTGCACCTTCAGCAGCTCGGCAATGATGAGATGCACGTTGCGCGAGGTACTAGGATGGCGAAACGAGCCCGTATCGGTCATGATGCCCGCGTAGAGGGCCTCGCCCATGCCCCTGGTGATGAGGTCCTGGTCGTCCAGGTCGCGGATGATTTCGAAGATGAGCTCGGCCGTGGCGGCGGCGGTGGGCACCGAAAACACGATGTCGGCGAAGTCCTCGGGCTGCTGGTGGTGGTCGATGAGCACCTTGGTGGCTCCGGCCACCCGGATGTATTCGCCTAACTCGTTGATGCGCCCCAGGCAGCTGAAATCGAGGCAGCAGATGACTTCGGCGCGGGCAATGAGGTCGCGCACCTGCCGGTCGTTTTGGCGCTTCTCGTACACCACTACTTCGTCGTTGCCTTCCATCCAGTTGAGGAACGCCGGATAGTCCGACGGGGTCACGACGGTGACGTGGTGGCCTTTTTGCTTGAGGTAGCCGGCCCAGGCCAGCGACGAGCCCAGCGCATCGGCATCGGGCTTGTGGTGGGTGGTGATGACAACCTGCTTGGGCTGCGCCAACAACGCCCGCAGGGCAGAAATGGAACTAGACATCGACAACAAGAATGGCCCTGGTTAAAACGGCGGGCCGGTGGCTTACAAAGAATTGGGCCGGCAAAAGTCGGAAGAAATATCGTCTTAACAGCGCCACTCGCCGAGAAGGTTCGGCTGAACCCGCCGAATGGCCCCATCTGCCCGTCCAATGCGCGCCGCAGGCTTTGTCCGTACTTTTGCCCGGTAATTCATTATCAACCCAACTCTTTTCGACCTTACATGGCCACCAACCGCACATTCACGATGATTAAGCCCGATGCCGTTCAGGACAACCACATTGGTGGTATCCTGGGCATGATTGAGGCCGGCGGCTTCCGCATCGTGGAACTCCAGAAACTCAACCTCACTGCCGAGCGCGCGGGAGAGTTCTACGCCGTACACGCCGAGCGTCCGTTCTACAACGACCTTGTGAAATACATGTCGAGCGGCCCGATTGTGGCGGCTATTCTCGAAAAAGAAAATGCCGTGGCCGACTTCCGCACCCTCATTGGCGCCACCAATCCGGCCAACGCCGAGGAGGGCACCATCCGGAAGAAGTACGCCAAAAGCATCGAGGCCAACGCCGTGCACGGCTCGGACTCGGACGAAAACGCCCAGATTGAAGGCGAGTTTTATTTCGGTAACAAGTAAGCCCAGCCGCCGCTGATTTGCGGCCGCCAGATATCGAAAAGCCCGTTCTGCGCATGCAGAGCGGGCTTTTTCTTAATACCAAAAACAGACTGTTTTTATACTAATCTTGTATTGAGGAGCTTATTCTAGGCTTGCTCCACCGAAAGCAGCGGGGCGATGGGCAACGCATCGTCGACCGGCTGGGTAGTGTGCTTATGCTTGAAAATAAGTACGAACAGCACGGCAATAACCAGCGCGTAGCCCGCAAACGTGAGCCAGATGCTGTGCCAGTCCTTCACGCCGTTGGCATCGGTGAAGTAGTGCTGGATGATGAGACCACTGAGCGAGCTGCCCAGCACGGCCCCGAAGCCGTTGGTCATCATCATAAACAAGCCCTGGGCGCTGGCCCGGATGCTGGGCTGGGTCTGCGTTTCGACGAACAGCGAGCCCGAGATGTTGAAGAAGTCGAAGGCCATGCCGTACACGATGCACGAGAGGATAATCATCCAGAGGCCCTGGCCGGGGTTGCCGTAGGCGAACAAACCGAAGCGCAGTACCCAGGCAATCATGCTGAACAGCATCACCTGCTTGATGCCGAAGCGGCGCAGAAAAAACGGAATAGCGAGGATAAACAGCGTTTCCGAAATCTGCGAAATCGACATGATGATGGCCGGGTATTTCACCGTGAGCGTGCCTTTGTAGGCCGGGTTCTGGTCGAAATCGTGCAGAAACGTGTCGCCGTAGGCATTGGTGAGCTGCAGCGCTGCGCCCAGCAGCAGCGCAAACATGAAGAAGGTGAGCATCTTGCGGTCGCGCAGAATGGCGAACGACTTGAGGCCCAGAATTTCGGCCAGGCTCTGGCTCGAAGAATTGGCCGACTGCGGCGGGCACTTGGGCAGCGTGAAGGAATAAAGACCCAGCACGAAAGCCGCGCCGGCCGCCACGTAGAACTGGCTGGCCGATTTTTCGAAGCCCAGCAGGCTCACCGTCCACATGGCCACAATGAAGCCAATGGTGCCCCACACCCGAATGGGCGGGTAGTCCTTCACCACGTCGAGCCCTTCGGTTTTCAGCACCGAAAACGATACGGCGATGGATAGCGAGAGCGTGGGCATGTAGAAAATCATGTTCAGCAGGATAACCCAGAAGAACGTGCTCGGGTCCGTCACCAGCGGAATGGTGCAAAGCGTGAGGCCGCCCAGAATATGCAGGATGCCGTAGAGCTTTTCGGCGTTCACGTACTTATCGGCCACGATGCCCATGAGCGAGGGCATGAAGATGGAAGCAATGCCCATGGTCGAGAAAATAGCCCCAAACTGGGCACCAGACCATTGCTTCGTTTGAAACCAATAAGCGCCAATCGTAATCAGCCACGAGCCCCAGATAAAGAACTGGAGGAAACTCAGGATGGTCAGGCGCAGCTTCGTATTCATGCGGGAACGGGGCAAAAGGGGTGGGATAAGGCAAATGCAGCCGCGGCGCACGGCCCACAACCGTCAAAGATAAATAAAAAAGCCCCTGCGAAGCGGCTACACTCCGGACGGCATCGCCATGGGTTGAAAGAGCCGCTGACGCATCGGCGCGGGGCAGGAATGGGAGGCCACCGGCTGGTAGGGCAACGCGTTGTTTGTTGCGGCTGAAACGGCTGGCGTACCCGTTTCTACCCGTCGTATGAAAACAGTTTTTCCCTGGCGCGGTGCCACTGCGGCGGCTCTGCACTACACGGCGGCTTTTCTGCTCACCACGCTGGTGCATGAGTTAGGGCACGCCTTGGTGTCGTGGCGGCTGGGTGGGCAGCCGATGCTCTACAACACGCACGTCGAAAACCTGGCCCGGCACCTGCCCGCCAGTACCGAGGTGGCCATGGCACTGGCCGGGCCCTTGCTTAGCCTGGTGCAGGGCGCTGTGTTTCTGGGCTGGGCGTGGACGCGGCGCGGTTCCGGCGATGCGGCTTTGTGGCGGCTCTATTTGGGCTTGTTCGGTCTTATCAACTTCATGGGCTACCTGCTGATTGGGCCGCTGGTGCCATATGGCGACATTGGCCAGGTAGAAGCCAGCTGGCAGGTACCCGTGTGGGCGGAGGTAGCCGTGGCGGTACTGGCCGGGGTGGGGGTGCAGTGGGTGGTGGGCCGGGCGGCCCCGCTGTTTCTCGATTTCGGCCAGGCTAGCCTCGCCCGCCCGCTGCGGGGGCAGCTGATGCAGGGCTTGGTTGCCGTGCCATGGCTATTGGGCTCGGTACTAATAACGGCGCTGAGCTGGCCTCCACCCACACCCATTAGCTTCATCTATCCCATTTTGAGCAACATGGTGCTGGGGGCAGCCTGGGGGAAAGCCATGGGCGGCACTTACTCCGACCATCCGCCGAACCCGGAAGCTCCGTTGCTGAGCCAGCTGCACTTTGGCTGGGCGGTAGCCGCAGTGGCAATAGTAGGCACGGTGTTCCGGCTGCTGGCGACTGGGGTGGCGTTGTAGCCGGCACAAACAAAAACCCCCCGGTTTGCGAAACCGGGGGGCTTTTCAAATTAGTGCGAACTCACCGAGTGCGCGCTACCAGCTTACGCCTCGTAGGTGGGCGAGAACGTGCCGGCGGGCTGGCCGTCGGCCGTGGGGTAGTCGGTGTAGCCGTCGGCGAAACCGTTGGGGCCGGGGGCGTAGTAAGTGGCCGGGTCGCTCTCGGCCAGGGGCAGGCCTTTTGCGAGCCGCTCGACTAGGTCGGGGTTCGAGATGAAGGGACGGCCGATGGCCACGAGGTCGGCTTTGCCGGCCAGGGCGGCATCAATCTGCTCCACGGTGGTGTAGCCGCCGCTCAGGATGAGTGGGTTGGTGAACTTCTCGCGGATAGTAGCCACCGTTGCAGCCGGTACGGCGGGCGCGCCCATGCTCTGGTGGTCCACCAGGTGCAGGTACACGACGCCGATTTTTTGGAGTTCCTCGGCCAGGTAGGCGTAGGTTTCGTCAATCTCGGGATAGTTCGGCATGTCGTTGAACACGCCCCAGGGCGAGAGGCGAATGCCGGTGCGCTCGGCCCCGATGGCCTCTACCACGGCCTTGGTTACTTCGAGCACGAAGCGGGCGCGGTTTTGCACGCTGCCGCCGTACTCGTCGGTGCGCTGGTTGCTGGCGGGGTTCAGGAAGGTTTCCAGCAGGTAGCCGTTGGCTCCGTGCAGCTCCACGCCATCAAAACCGGCTTCGAGGGCCAGCTTGGCGCTGTGTACGAACTCGTCGCGCACGCGGGCTACTTCCTCGGTGCTGAGGGCGCGGGGCGTGGGCTGGTCCTGCATCTGCTGCTGGTCGGTCCACATCTGGCCCTGGGCGGCTACGGCCGAGGGGGAGATGCCTTCGGCCCCTTCGGGCAGGTTGAGGGGGTGGAAAACGCGGCCGGCGTGCATCAGCTGCACGAAAATGTGGCCGCCGTGATGATGTACGGTTTCCGTAACGCGCTGCCAGTTGGTGACGTGCTCCGGCGTGAACAGGCCGGGAATGCGGGCGTAGCCCAGGCCATCGGCCGAAGGCGACACGCCTTCCGAGATGATGAGGCCGGCGGTGGCGCGCTGGCGGTAGTACTCGGCCATCAGCTCGTTGGGCACGTTGCCCAGGGCGCGGCTGCGCGTCATGGGAGCCATTACGAGGTGGTTGGCGAGGGTGAGATTGCCCAGTTTGGCGGGCTCAAAAGCTTTGCTTGACATAAGTGCAGATGAAATGGCGGATTGCGCGGGCCGCCGGGTTTGCTGAAGCGCGGTGATAAAGCAGGTACGTACACGAATTGTTTTCGACTGAGTTTGTCCGCATCGCACCCGACAATAAAAACGCCCGCCTCCGGGAGGAGACGGGCGTTTTTCAGCGATGATATAAAATCGTTACGTCGGCAACTATGCGGCGTAAGCAGCGGCGAAGCGCTTGTTCACCTCATCCCAGTTGATGAGGTTAAAGAAGGCGGCGATGTAGTCGGGGCGGCGGTTCTGATACTTGAGGTAGTAGGCGTGCTCCCACACGTCGAGGCCGAGGACGGGCATGCCCTTGCAGCCCGAATCGGGCATCAGCGGGTTGTCCTGGTTCGGGGTCGAGCAAATTTGCACCGAGCCGTCGGCCTGCTTGCACAGCCAGGCCCAGCCCGAGCCGAAGCGCGTGGTAGCCGCCTTTGTGAACTCCTCCTTGAATTTGTCGTAGTTGCCAAACGTTTTCGTGATGGCTTCGCCGACCGCGCCACTGGGCTGCCCGCCGCCGTTGGGCGAGAGAATAGTCCAGAACAGCGAATGGTTGTAGTGGCCGCCGCCGTTGTTGCGCACGGCCACTGGGGCCTTGGCAATGTTGTGCAGGATTTCCTCGATGGACTGGTTTTCCATCTCCGTGCCCGCGATGGCCGCGTTCAGGTTGGTCACGTAAGCCTGGTGGTGCTTGCTGTGGTGGATTTCCATGGTCTGCGCGTCAAACGTAGGTTCGAGGGCATCGTAGGCGTACGGGAGTTTGGGAAGTTCGAAAGCCATAACTAAAAAGAGGGTTGGAACAGTTGTGAACAGTTAGGAAAGGACGAGGGTAAAACTACCACCGGCTGGCATAGTTACGTTGGCCGGGGCTTAAAAGTAGATTATTTCCGCTTCATACTGAAGAATTGCTGCATGAGTGTAGCACAGGCCGCCGCCTGCACGCCGCCGCGCAGCTGCGTGCGCCGATGCAAAAGCGCCCCGTGGCGGCGGAAACCCACTTTCGGCTCGTCGGCCCCGAACACCACGGCTTTCAGCTGGGCCCAGTAGCTGGCCCCGGCGCACATCACGCAGGGCTCGATGGTGACGTAGAGCGTGCAGTCGGCCAGGTACTTGTTGCCGAGGTAGTTGGCGGCGGCTGTGAGGGCCAGCATTTCGGCGTGGGCAGTTACGTCGCGCAGGCGCTCGGTCTGGTTGTAGCCGCGCCCGATTATCTGGTTTTCGAACACGACCACGGCCCCGATGGGAATTTCATCGGCGGCGAGGGCTTTTTCGGCCTCGGCCAATGCCTGGGCCATAAAGTAGTCGTCGTTCATGGGGATGTAGCGTGAACTTTTAGTTCGCGTTTGCGCCTGAAAGCGCGTGGGCAAACGCGGATTACAAGGTTCGCGCTACCGCCCAGGCGCGGACGCGGACTAAAAATCCGCGCTACTTCTTCATCGCAATGGCTCCCATCACAGCCTGGGCCGTGGGCTGCCATTGGGCCTGCTCATTGGCCGGAGCCACGAAGGTGAACACGTAAAGCTGCGTGCCTTCAATAGCATACTGCACCACCTGGTAGCGCTTGATGGGCGTGAGCTGACTATTGCGCTGCGCGTCCGAAACCGTTGAGACGAACTCAAAATACATAAAATCACGCCCGTTCACGGTCCGGATATCTTCCTTGATGAAGTCGACTTTGGTGTAGAGGCGCTGAATGCTGGACTTGTAAATCTTCAGCAGCACGCCGTAGTCGAAGCTCTCGAAAGTGGTAGGACGCACGGCCACGCTGTAATCCACGCGCCCGCTGGGGTTGGAGTACACGGCCAGCGGCTTGCGCGGCGAGGGGTATTTCACGGCAATGCCATCGTCGGGCAACGCCACGAACTCCTTGGGCACGCCCACCGAGAGGGTCGAGGCCAGCTTCACGGTGGTGAGTTTGGGGGGCTTGGGCGCGAATGCCAACAGGCCCAGCAACAGCAGCAGAAACGGAGCAATTTTCATGGTAACGCGGAAATAGAACAAGACAAAAGAACGTCATGCTGAGCGTAGTGAAGCAGCTCTATCGTACCAGCCAATCCAACCAAACGGATTACTACGGCGGTAGAGCTGCTTCACTGCGTTCAGCATGACGCTATGCGGAACCCTAAATGGCACCTAGCGGCGGGCAACGGGGTATTTGATGCGCACCTTCTTCCAGTACACGTAGTTGCCGGTTTTAGCCTCGATGAGGTAAGTGCCGGCCGGAATCTTGCCCAAGTTCACGGGCGCGCCGGTATTGTTGGCGGGGTCCAACTCGGTCTGGTACATCACCTTGTTCTTGTAGTCGGTCATCACCAGCGTGCCGGGTTTGGTGAACTGCTGCGTGAAGCTGAGCAGAATATCCGTTGAGTTCGGCTTGGGAAAAACGTCGATTCCCGAGAGCGTTTCCACGCGCTTGATGGGGCCATCGAGGGTAATTGCGCCGGCCGTGCCCTTCGACTTAATCTCTATCCCGGTGGCATCGGACTTGGTTTTCGTCTTGATTTTGGTCTGGGCCTGGGCAGTGCCAGCGGCCAGGAAAGCGGTGGCCAGAGCGAGCGCGGGGAGGAATTTCATGGGTATTTGAAGAGATTGAGAGAACAAAGGAACGCCGTTGCCAACACCCTTTGCATACTCCGTACCAAAGTTTGGGTTTCGCCCCGCCGCCTCAGTGGCTACCTTCGTGGCAGATTCATTTAACATTTATCAATTAACATTTGACAGGTGCGCGCCCAGCAACTGGTGTGCAAAGAGCTTCTCATTTCGTGCTGGAGGCTACAATCTGTTGAGTGAAAGTCAGTACTTGTTAACTGTTAATTGCTAACTGTTAATTGACAAGATGCTACGTACCCACACCTGCGGCGAGCTCCGCCCCGAACACATTGGCCAAACCGTTACGCTTTGCGGCTGGGTGCAGCGCACCCGCGACAAGGGCGGCATCAGTTGGATTGACCTGCGCGACCGGTACGGCCTCACCCAAATCACCCTCGAAGAAGGCGTGGAGGCAGAAGCTGTGCGCGAAACCGCCCGCACGCTCGGCCGCGAGTTCGTGCTGCGCGTGACCGGCAACGTGACCGAGCGCTATTCCAAAAACGACAAAATCCCGACCGGCGGCATTGAAATCCGCCCCGAGAAAGTTGAGATTCTGAATCCTGCCAAGCTGCCGCCCTTCCTCATTGAAGACGACACCGACGGCGGCGACGACCTGCGGATGAAGTACCGCTACCTCGACCTGCGCCGCACCCCCGTGCGCAACAACCTCATGTTGCGCCACAAAATGGCCCAGGCCGTGCGCCGCTACCTCGACGGCCAGGATTTTATCGAAGTCGAAACGCCCGTCCTCATCAAATCCACGCCCGAAGGCGCGCGCGATTTCGTGGTGCCCTCCCGCATGAATCCCGGCGAGTTCTACGCCCTGCCGCAGTCGCCCCAGACGTTCAAGCAGCTGCTCATGGTGTCAGGTTTTGACCGCTATTTCCAGATTGTGAAGTGCTTCCGCGACGAGGACCTGCGCGCCGACCGCCAGCCCGAATTCACGCAGATTGACTGCGAAATGGCCTTCGTGACGCAAGAGGATATCTTGGATATGTTCGAGGGCTTGGTGCGCTACCTGTTCAAGGAAATCAAAAGCCTCGATTTCCCCACCGTGCCCCGCATGACCTACGCCGACGCCATGCGCGACTACGGCAACGACAAGCCCGACACCCGCTTCGAAATGAAATTCGCCGACCTCACCGAAACGGTACGCGGCCAGGGCTTCCCCGTATTCGACAGTGCCGAGCTGGTGCTGGGCATCAACGCCGCCACCTGCGCCGCCTACACCCGCAAGCAAATCGACGAGCTGACCGAGTGGGTGAAACGTCCGCAAATTGGGGCCACCGGCCTCATCTACGCCCGCGTGGAGGCCGACGGCCAGGTGAAATCCTCGGTCGATAAATTCTATTCGCAGGAGGAGCTGCAGAAGTGGAGCGCCGCCTTCAATGCCAACCCCGGCGACCTCATCCTGCTGATGGCCGGCTCCGAAGCCAAAACCCGCAAGGCCATGAGCGAGCTGCGCCTCGAAATGGGCCGCCGCCTGGGCCTACGCGACCCCAACTCGTTCTCCCCGCTATGGGTGATTGATTTTCCGCTGCTCGAATTCAGCGAGGAGGAAAACCGCCACTTCGCCATGCACCACCCCTTCACCTCGCCCAAGCCCGAGGATTTGGCCCTGCTCGACAACCCCGCCACCATCGGCCAAACCCGCGCCAATGCCTACGACCTCGTGATAAACGGCGTAGAAATCGGCGGTGGCTCCATCCGCATCCACGACCGCGCCGTGCAGGCCCGCATGTTCTCGCTGCTCGGCTTCACCCCCGAAGAAGCCCAGGCTCAGTTCGGCTTCCTGCTCGATGCCTTCGAGTACGGCGCGCCACCTCACGGCGGCCTCGCCTTCGGCTTCGACCGCCTCTGCAGCCTCTTCGGCGGCTCCGATTCCATCCGCGACTTCATCGCCTTCCCCAAAAACAACTCGGGCCGCGACGTGATGATTGACTCGCCCTCGCCCATTTCAGAGATGCAGCTGAAGGAACTGAGCATCAAGACGGCGGTGGTAGCGAAGTAAGGTTTTCGAAAATGTAGAAACAGCAGCGACGACTGATGCTTCAGTCGCCGCTTTTGCTTTGCCAGGGCGGGGCTGCAAGCAGTTGCGAATACGCTCATACCAGAAAACACTGGGTTCGACGGGCAAAGACTGGCATCGGACGAAGGCCAAAATCCGACCGGTATGCGAACGAGTAGGTTTGTATCAGTTAACTGCCTCACCCCTCGCATCATGTCTAAAGTTTACATCTTCGCCGCCATTGTTCTGTTCTGGGTTTCGCTGAGCGCCTCGCTGCTACAGGTGCAGCTGGCCGCCTCGCCGGTGTACAAGCTGCGCGTTCCCACGTCCCGTTCTATGCCCATCCGGTCAACGGTGATTGCGCAGGTGCAAGGGGCTATTATTACTACTACTACTGCCAGCTATAATTAGCCGTTTTACTGCCGGGTAACGGCAGATTTACCTTGGGTATGTTATTGGATTTATAGAATAGCAGTGATGAATTTATACAAAAGAGCCGTGCCTGCTTTGGGACGGCTCTCTTAAAACGGTTTCGAGGTCAGTGTACAGTAGCGCGAACTTGTAGTTCGCGTCCCCGTGCCGCTAGCGCCACCCGAACGGCCTGGGGACCCGAACTACAAGTTCGCGCTACTGTCCTACGCATGCACACGAACCTAGAAACCGCTCTAATTAGTGCTGCGTCCGTGCCGGGGGCGCCGGCGCCGGATAGGGGCAAGCGCCACCCCGCGTCGAATCGGCTAGATTTGCTGTCGCCGACTATCAATCGAGCCGCAAGCCATGTTTACGGAAGCTGATTTGGAATCCCTGGTGCCGCGCAAGATTTTTGAGCGGGGCAGTGCTTATTATTACGAAGACAACGCTGTGGCCCGTATCAAGCGTGCCGGCAACACTTTCAAGGCCAAAGTAGAAGGCACCGAAACTTACCGCGTCGAGTTGACCATGCGCGCCGGTAAGCTCCCCAAAATCCATTGTGACTGCCCCTACGACTACGGCGACGTGTGCAAGCACGGCATCGCCCTGGGCCTGGCCGTGCTGGACTGGCTAGACCATGATACCGTAGCCGTGGAACCAGCCCCGCCCGCTAAGCTGAGCAAAACCGAAAAAGCAGCCCACATTCTGAATGGGGCTTGGGCGCGTACTAGCGACAAGGAAAAGCTGGGTTTTCTGCGGCAGCTGCTAGGCCGGAAGCCTGAGCAGCTCCAGCGGTTTCTGAAGGCGTTTGAATTTGATGAAAAAACCCTGACCAAGCTGCCGGCTCAACCAAAATACGTAGCCCGACCCAAGCCTTTACCGGCGCGTCGCTCTGCCCCGCGCCGGCCGCTCACCCTCACCGAGCAAGTGCAGCAGCTACTGGAGCAGCAGCGGGGCCCCGAACTACTGCCACTGGCACTGTCACTGAATTGGCTTCAAAATCCGCCCGCACACGACTCGCACACGTTGCCCTACCTGCTGCGCGAGGCCGCCCGCTTCCAGCCCGAAGCTACCCTCGATGCCACCATGGAGCGCTTCGAAACATTGCTGGAAAACAAAGCCTTACGAACGCACTTGCTCTACAACCGCCTCACCGCCTGCCTAAAATCCCTGGCTACGCTGCCGGCACTCACGCCGCAAGTGCAGCTTTTCGCCGCCGAGGTGCTCCGGCAATACAGCCGCCTCTCTGCCCTAAAAAACGCGCTGCTAACAGCCGGCTTTGCCCCGATTGCGAACGAGTTGGATACCGGCCTGCCGCCCAAAAAGCGCGGCCGCCCACCCAAGCAGCCCGCCCGCTGAAAAGCAAAGAGAGCGCCCGGTCGGGCGCTCTCTTTGCTTTTAGAATTTGTCCGATAACAGCTAGAAGTTCCGCTCGCCCGTTTCGCGCTTGCCCAGCATCACCGAGCCCACCATCGCGGCCAGCAACAGGATGGAAGCCAGTTCAAACGGCAGCGCATACTCCCGAAACAGCACCAGACCCAGCTTATCCACCATGCCAATCTGCGAGTTGAAGCTGGTCGGGTCGTAGCCGGCGGGGTTCACGTTGCGCATCGCGGCCACCAGAATCAGCAGCAGCGAGCCGCCGGCAATGGCGGCGGCAAATTTGGCCAGCGCGGGCTTGTGCGGCTCGGTTTCCTCGTTCAGGTTCAGAAACATAATCACGAACAGGAACAGCACCATGATGGCCCCGGCGTACACAATAATGTTCACGGCGGCCAGGAACTGCGCGTTCAGCAGCAGGTAGTGGCCCGAGAGCGTGAAGAACGTAAGGATGAGAAACAAGACGCTATGCACCGGGTTTTTGGCCAGCACCACGCCCAATGCACTCAGTAGGGCCACAAAGGAGAGAAAGAGGAAGAGAGACATGAGCAGTAGCGCGGACTTTATAGTCCGCGAGTGGGACGATGATGAAAGTGAGGTGCCAAACGCGGACTGCAAAGTCCGCGCTACAGTTACGCCAGTTGCGTGCGCAACGTATCAGCCTGCTCCGGCGTGAGCTGGATGCCGCGCTTCGAGCGGTTGTCCGGCGTCACAGGTTCCACCAGCCGGTCCTTGCCGTAGATGAACTCATCGCGCTCGAAGCGCGGCGGGGCCATTTTGTCGGCCTGGAGGTACACGGCGGCTTTCGGGCAGGCTTCTTCACATAGGCCGCAGAAGATGCAGCGTAGCATGTTGATTTCGTAGCTCACCGCGTACTTCTCCTCGCGGTAAAGTCCTTCTTCGCCCTTCTTCCGCTCACCGGCTACCATCGTGATGGCTTCGGCGGGGCAGGCTACGGCACACAAGCCGCAGGCCGTGCAGCGCTCGCGGCCCTTTTCATCGCGCTTCAGCACGTGCAGGCCGCGGAAAACGGGGGAGAAGGGGCGCGTCTCTTCGGGGTAGCGAATAGTGATTTGCTTCTTGGTCGCCGCCCGGAAAAAGTGCTGCATCGTGATGCTCAAACCCTGGAAAATGGCCGGCAGATAAGCCCGCTCAGCCAAGGTCATGGGCTTCTTTTCGAGGACTTTGGCGCGTTTGCTTAAGGATTCCATGTTCGTTATTTAATGATGCCGAACGTAATCAGGCCGCCGGTGAGCAGGATGTTGAATATGGCCAGCGGAATGAGGATGGTCCAGCCCAGGCGCATTAGCTGGTCGTAGCGGAAGCGCGGGAGCGTCCAGCGCACCCACATGAAGAAAAAGATGCCGGTGAAAATCTTGGAGAACATGGCCACCACACCCATCAGTACGAAGATATTGTGTGCCCAATCGGCCGATAAACCGGCCTTCGTGTTCAGGAAATCAAGGAATTCGTATTGGAACGGATAGTTGAAACCACCGAAATACAGCACCGACATCACGGCCGTAGCCACGAACACGTTCACGTACTCGGCAAACAGGTACAGGCCCATTTTCATCGAGCTATACTCCGTGTGGTAGCCGCCAATCAACTCAGTTTCGCACTCGGGCAGGTCGAAAGGCGTGCGGTTGGTTTCGGCAAAAGCGCACACGATGAAGATGACGAAGCCCAGCGGCTGTTTAAACACGTTCCAGGTAAAAATGTCGCTCAAGTGCCAGCCGCCGCCTATGTGCGTCTGCTGCAAGGTGATTTCGCGCAACGAGAGCGTGCCCGACATCATGAGCACCGCAATCAGGGCCAGGCCCATCGCTAGCTCATAACTAATGTTTTGCGAGGCGGCTCGAATGGCCCCCAGCAGCGAAAACTTGTTGTTCGAAGCCCAGCCGCCAATCATGATGCCGTACACACCCAGCGACACCATGCCGAACACGTAAAGCATCCCCACGTTGATTTCGATGCCCTGCAGGTGAACAATAGTATCGCCGAATTGCAGGAAGCCGCCGAAGGGGATAACGGCCGACGACATCAAGGCCGTGACCATGGCCAGCGAGGGACCGAACACGAACAGCGCCCGGTTGGCCCCGGCAGGGAAGAATTCTTCCTTCGTGAAGAGCTTTACGGCATCGGCCAGCGGCTGGAGCAGGCCGAACGGACCGGCGCGGTCCGGGCCCACGCGGTCCTGCAGGAACGCGGCAATTACGCGCTCGGCGTAGGTGCAATACGTGGCCACCAGCAGCGAAATGCCAAAGGTTGCCAGAACGACGAGGCCTTGCCAGCCCAGAACGGGAAGAGTCATTTTTTTTGAGCTTTTAGCTTTCTGAACGTCATGCTGAGCTTGCCGAAGCATCTCTACCGCAATACTAATTAATTACTTACGCGGTATAGATGCTTTGGCAAGCTCAGTATGACGTTCTTTTAGTTATCGTTCTACTTAGTTATTCAGCCCGCCCAACCGTAGCGGCGGGTTGCGTTCCAATTCGCGGGTGGTGCTTTCCGGCAAATCGGCTAGCACCTGCGGGTTCACCACCGGCAATTCGTAATGGTTTTGGGCAATTACCGAGGCACGATTGATGTGCGCCGGGCCTTCGAGCACCCAGTCCGAAGTTTCCTTTTTATCGAAGCGGCAGGTATTGCAAATCCACTCCTTGACTTCGCCATACGCATCTTTACGACCCGTTACGCGCAGCACATCCTGGCCTTTGTACCAAAGGGTTACGTGGCCTTCGCACTTATTGGTCTGACAGTCGCGGTGGGCATTCACAGGCTTGGTGAACCATACGCGCTGCTTGAAGCGGAAGGTTTTATCGGTGAGTGCGCCCACCGGGCACACGTCGATAACGTTGCCGCTGAACTCGTTGTCGATGATGTTCTCGATATACGTGCCGATTTCCGAGGCATCGCCGCGGCCCAGCACGCCGTGCACGCGCTCGGGGGTGAGTTGGTCGGCCACGTACACGCAGCGGTAGCACAGGATGCAGCGCGTCATGTGCAACTGGATGAGCGGGCCGATGTCGATTTTCTCGAAGGTGCGGCGCTCTTCTTCGTAGCGAGTCGTGCTCAGGCCGTGCTCGAAGGCGAAATCCTGCAAGCTGCACTCGCCGGCCTGGTCGCACACTGGGCAGTCGAGCGGGTGGTTGATGAGCAGCATTTCCACGATGCCCTTGCGCACGTCCATCACCTGCTGGTTGATAGTGTTTTCGACCACCATGCCGTCCTGGACGGTCGTGATGCACGAGGCCACCAGCTTCGGCATAGGCCGCGGGTCTTTGGCCGAGCCAGCCGACACTTTCACCAGGCAGGCGCGGCACTTGCCCCCCGAACCCTTCAGCGGGGTGTAGTAGCACATGGCGGGCGGCACGATGCCGCCGCCAATTTGGCGGGCCGCGTTCAGGATGGTGGTTCCGTCCGGAACTTCCACCTCAATGCCGTCGAACGTTATTTTAGCCATTGGTTTATCGGATATTATTTCTTGCTGTCGTGTTGGGCATTTGCAACTACGCCAGCACTGCCGCGCCGTGGTATGCCGCGCCCTGTACGGTAGCTTCTTTGGGATTAGTCACGTGCCATTCAAACTCGTGGCGGAAGTGGCGCACAGCGGCCGCTACCGGCCACGCCGCCGCTTCGCCCAGCGGGCAAATGGTGTTGCCTTCAATCTGCTTGGCCACGCTCACCAGCAGGTCGATGTCGTGCATCGAGCCGTGGCCGTGCTCCAGGCGGTGCAATACTTTTTCCATCCAGCCCGTGCCTTCGCGGCAGGGCGAACATTGCCCGCAGCTTTCGTGGTGATAGAAGCGCGAGAAATTCCAGGTGTTCTTCACGATGCACGTCGTTTCGTCCATCGCAATGAATCCGCCCGAGCCGAGCATAGTGCCCGTCACAAAGCCGCCGTCGCTCAACGATTCGTACGTCATCAGGCGATTTTCACCGGCCGCCGTCTTTAGAATCAATTCCTTGGGCAAAATTGGCACGGACGAACCGCCCGCTACGACTGCTTTCAGGTCGCGCCCTTTCCAGATGCCGCCGCAATACTCATCGGAGTAGATGAATTCCTCCACCGGCAAGCCCAGCTCAATTTCGTAGATGCCGGGTTTGTTCAGGTGACCGCAGGCCGAAATCAGCTTGGTGCCCGTGCTTTTGCCGATGCCGATTTTGGCATATTCGTCGCCGCCTTCGTTTACGATAACCGGCACGGCCGCAATGGTTTCCACATTGTTTACCACTGTGGGGCGGGCGTAGAGGCCCTGCACAGCGGGGAATGGCGGCTTGTTGCGCGGGTTGCCGCGCTTGCCTTCCAGCGACTCCAGCAACGCCGTTTCCTCACCGCATATGTAAGCGCCGGCACCGGGATGCACGTGCAAATCGAGCGAGTAGCCCGAGCCGAGGATGTTCTCGCCCAGGAAACCAGCCGCGTAAGCTTCGGCAATGGCCTTTTCCAGAATGCGCAGCACGTATAACAACTCGCCGCGAATGTAGATGTAGCTGGTGCGTGCACCCAGGGCGTAGCTGCCCGTAATCATGCCCTCGATGAGCAAGTGGGGCAGTTTCGTCATCAGCTGCCGGTCCTTGAAGGTGCCGGGCTCCGATTCGTCGGCGTTGCAGACGAGGTAGCGCGGCACGCCCTCGGGCTTGGCCAGAAAGCCCCACTTCATGCCGGCGGGGAAGCCCGCGCCACCGCGCCCGCGCAGGCCCGACTTCTTCACTTCTTCCGTTACCTCGTCGGGCGTCATCGTTTTGAGCGCCTTCTCCACGGAGCGGTAGCCGCCGTGCTTGCGGTACACCTCGAAAGTGTTAATGCCTTCGACGTTGATATGTTCAGTTAATAGCTTGCGTCCCATAGCGGTAATTATTTATTTTCCAACGTGCTAATGCGGCCTTCATGGTCGTCCAGCCGCGAACGAGTGCGTAACCCTTCCTCGCGAAATGCCTGAATCATCATCTCCGTGTTTTGGCGATTTTCAACCATCATGCTTTTCATAGAATCGGCCAATTGAACTACTGCCCCCGAAAGCTGACCAATAACCGTTTTTACCTCGCGCATTTCCACTTCCAGCTTTTCCACGCTGTGGCTAAGATGAACGGTTACTTTCTGCAGTTCTTTAATATCACCGCGCAGCTCGTGCATCTCAATGAGAATCTCGGACACGACGAGTGGCAAATCCTGGTTTTGGTCAGCCATAATTCTAGTTGTTCTTAAGAGAATTAGGCAGGTCGTTTTCCTCCCACGACAGGATGGGGCGATGAATCTGGCCGCGCAGGTCGTTGAGCATCGCATCCACCGCTTCGGGCGTGTGCAGCTGCTCGTAATACTTCTCGCGCACCTGCACCACGGGGGCAAACCCGCAGGCAGCCAGGCACTCCACTTCTTTCAAGGTGAAGTTGCCGTCGGGCGAAGTTTCGCCTACTTTGGCCCCGGTGATGCGCTCCAAATTGGCCGTTAGCTCATCGGAGCCGCGCAGCATGCAGGGGCCCGTGCGGCAGATTTCCAGCACGTGCTTGCCCACCGGCTTGAGGTTGAACATGGTGTAGAAGGTCGAAACCTCGTACACCTCGATGGGCTTCACGCC
>JALYUH010000159.1 GCA_030853985.1 Bacteroidota bacterium
ACCTTCGCCGACACCGGCCGCGCCCTGGCCCGCGCCACCCCGGCGCAGCGCGCCCGCTGGCAAAAAGCTACGCTGCGCTACCGCACCGAGAAAATCGTGCACTACGGCGGTACCCTTACCCAGCGCCTCACCCAGGCCCACCCCGTCACGGGCGAGGCCACGCTACGCTTCGCCGAGCCTGTGCACGACCTCAACCCCGTGAGCGTGGAAGTGCTGGATGCCACCGAAACCGAGCAGGCCGACCTCATTCAGGAGCTGCAAAAGGCCCTGTACGCGCCCGAAGTGTTCTACATCCACACCTGGCGGGACCACGACATCGTGCTGGCCGACAACCACGTGCTGCTGCACGGCCGCGATGCCTTCCTGAACCCCAACGAGCGCCACATTCAGCGCATCAACCTGCTGGCCCGCCCTGCCCAGCCCGGCCTGGCCCAGTTCCTAAAAAACAGCAAGACGCTGCGCCGCACCGAGTTTCTGCTGGCCGAAATTCCGATTTTCGCCATCCCTATTCTGCTGAGCGCGGAGGACCTGCGCTTCCTGAAAACGCCCGAGCTGTACGTGGGCCTGGCCGGTATCTACCTGCTGTTCAACTTTGGCGACATGGTGAATGCCTACGCCGACCGTAAGGTCGATGCCGTGTACAAAAGCCACTTATCGAACGCCATTTTCGAGCTTGGCGATATGGGCGTGCGCTGGCAGATGCGGGCCTCGGTGGCCGGCACCGTGCTCATCAGCGCGTGGCTGCAGCGGCGCACGGGGCGCTGGCAGTTCGTGCCGCTCACGGTCATTGGCTGGGCGCTGGGGTTCCAGTATTCGTGGGGGCCGATTCACTTTAAGTCGCGGGGGCTGTGGCAGCTGCCGGCGCTGTGGGCGGTGCTGTTTTTCGGGCCGATGGCCTACACGGGCAGCCTCGTGACGCATTTCCCACGCCGGCCGGTGCTCACGCTGGCCGCCGCCTACGGCCTGCTGCAAATGGCCGTGCTGCTGCTCAACAACGCCGAAGACTACACCGAAGACCGGGCGGCCAACATCCGCACGATGGTGGTAGCCATGGGCCTGCACCGCAGCATGCGCGTGGCCCAAACGATGGTGGCCGGCGCGGGGCTGGTCACGCTCGGCAGCTTCTTCTATCTGTATCGCTCCGAAAAGCTGCCTAAAGCCGCCTACCTGGGCCTGCTGCCGCTGGCCGCCGCGCTGGTGCACGTGGCCCGCGGCTACGAAACCATCAACCAGAAAATCGCCGACAAAGACGAAACTGCCGCCACCGCCGTGCTCAAGGAAAACGGCATGCTGGTGCCAAAGTGGCTCAACGCCACCGCCTACACTAGCTTAGTAGCGGCCGGGCTACTGTTCGCCGTGCGGGCGCTGCGGGCGCGGCAGCGGGCTCGTTGAACGAGGTAGAGACGCAATATTTTGCGTCTCGTCGTCAGCTCCGTTTGCATAGCATCTGCATGCCCTCGTTCAAGCGCAAGCCGTTCAACGACGAGATGCAAAATATTGCGTCTCTACCTCGTTCTCGCAACCCCAAATTCAACCAGCCATGACCACTACCCCCGCCACCCCAACCGAACTCTACGACTGCGCCATTATTGGCGGCGGGGTGGCCGGCCTCACGCTGGCCTTGCAGCTGGCCCGGGCGGGGCGGCGGGTGGTGCTGTTCGAGAAGGAAACTTACCCGTTTCATCGGGTGTGCGGCGAGTACATCTCGATGGAAAACTACGATTTCCTGTGCCGCATTGGGGTGCCGCTGGCCGAGATGGATTTGCCGGTGATGACGCGCTTCACCGTGTCGTCGCCCACCGGCGAGGCCCTGCACCACCAGCTTGATATCGGCGGGCTGGGCCTCACCCGCTACGAGCTCGACCAGCTGCTGGCCCGCTTGGCGGCCGAGCACGGCGCGACCATCTGCCAGGGCACGCGGGTGACGGACGTGGCCTTTGCCGACGAGCAGTTCGCCATCAGCACCGCCGGCGGCGCCAGCTACCACGCCCGCCTCGCCTGTGGGGCTTGGGGCAAGCATGCCAACCTCGACGGCAAGCTGCACCGCCCTTTTTTGGAGCCCAGCCGCCAGGAGCGCCAGTTCGTGGCCGTGAAGCGGCATTTGCAGCTCCACAATTTCCCGGCCGCCACCGTGGAGATGCACAATTTCCGCGACGGCTACTGCGGGCTTTCGCCGGTGCCGGGCGGCCTCACCAATTGCAGCTACATCAGCGACGTGCGGAACCTGCGCGCCCACGGCAACAGCGTAGCCGAGATGGAGCGTCAGGTGCTGATGCAAAACCCGCTGCTGCGCCCCTACCTGGAGGAAGCCCAGCGGGCCGGCAATGCGCCCATTGTCATCTCCCAAATCACCTTCCGCGAGCGGTCGACCGTCGATGGCCACGTGCTGATGCTGGGCGACGCGGCCGGCACCATTGCCCCGCTGGCCGGCAATGGCATGAGCATGGGCATGAATGCCAGCTATTTACTCAATGGCCTGCTGCTGGAGTTTCTGGACGGCCGCCTCACGCGCGCCGAGTTGGAGCAGCGCTACACCCGCGCCTGGCGGCAGCTGCTGAGCTTCCGCATCACGGCGGGCCGGCTCATTCATCAGGTGTTCGGGCAGCCCTGGCTCACCACGGCGGGCGTGCGGGTACTCAAACGCCTGCCATTCATGACCGATTTCATTCTGAAGCTCACCCACGGGCAGCCTTATTGAAATCAGCCTGGCTTTAAAAACAAAAAAGCGTCAGCCTGCACAGGCTGACGCTTTTCTCTATTGGCAAGGCCCGAAAATTACACGCCGAACATCATCCGGGTTGGGTCTTCGAGCAGCTCCTTCACGCGCACCAGGAACGACACCGATTCGCGGCCGTCGATGATGCGGTGGTCGTAGCTCAAAGCCAGGTACATCATGGGCCGAATCACGACCTGCCCGTTCTCGGCAATGGGGCGCTGAATGATGTTGTGCATGCCCAGAATGGCCGACTGCGGCGCGTTAATAATCGGCGTGCTGAGCATGGAGCCGAACACGCCGCCGTTGGTGATGGTGAACGTGCCGCCCGTCATCTGCTCGATGGTGAGCTTGTTGTCGCGAGCCAGCCCGGCCAGCCGCACTACCTCCTTCTCAATCCCCTCGAAGCTCAGCATCTCCGCGTTGCGAATCACGGGCACCACCAGCCCTTTCGGGGCCGAAACGGCGATGCTGATATCGCAGAAATCGTTGAACACGATGTCGGTGCCGTCAATCTGGGCATTCACCGAAGGCCACTCTTTCAGGGCAATGCACACCGCTTTGGTGAAAAAGGACATGAAGCCCAGGCCCACGCCATTCTTGGCCTTGAACTGGTCTTTGAACTTGTTGCGCAGGTCCATAATCGGCTGCATGTTCACCTCGTTAAAGGTGGTGAGCATAGCAGTCTCATTCTTCACCGTTACGAGGCGGCGGGCCACCGTTTTGCGCAGGTTGCTCATGCGCTCGCGGCGCACCTCGCGGCTGCCACCTTGTGAGCTAGTAGCTGTTGGCCCTTGGCTGCTAGCTGGTGCAGCCGGAGCTGCCGGCGCCACTGCCGACGCGGGCGCGGCGGGCTTCGCCTGCGCGTTCTGCGCGTCTTCCTTGGTGATGCGGCCGTCGCGGCCAGTGCCGGCCACATCGGCAGCGGCAACACCTTTCTCATCGAGAATCTTGCCGGCCGCCGGCGAAGGCACGCCCGTAGCATAAGTAGCCGCCCCACCAGCGGCCGGAGCCGCCGCTAGTGCCGCCACGGGCGCAGCCGTAGCCGCCGGAGCCGCCGCCGCCGGGGCCAGAGCCGCCGCGCCGCTACCGCCTTCAATGCGCGCAATCACCGCGCCGATGCTGATAGTTTCGCCCTCCTTCACGGCGTGGCGCAGGGTGCCGGCCGCCTCGGCGGGCAGCTCAAACGTGGCTTTGTCCGATTCGAGCTCGGCAATCACCTCGTCGCGGCTCACCTGGGCACCGTCCTCTTTTAGCCATTTGGCTACCGTCACTTCCGTAATGGATTCGCCCACGTTAGGAATTTTCATTTCTACCGAGCCACCACCGGCGGCCGGAGCGGCGGCCGGAGCAGCCGAAGCCGCGCCACCAGCCGGGGTGCCGCCGTAGCCGGCCTGGTCGCTGGCGGCCGGGTTTTCCTCGCCTTTGTCGATGGGGTCGGCAGTTGGGGCGCTAGTAGCG
>JALYUH010000135.1 GCA_030853985.1 Bacteroidota bacterium
GATAGTAAACGCTTCATTCAAAGTTAATTAATGACTAATTCCGGGCTAACGCATTATCATTGCGCTACTTGCTTTCCTGAAATCGGCCGCAAGTTACTCAAAGTAGCCCAGATTTCAAACCCGGCCCACGAAAAGTACAGGATGAAGAAGGCCCCGAGGAAGGTCCAGATGCCCCGCGGCTCGCGCGCAATGCCGCCCGCCAGCAGCCACGTAACGAGGCCCAGCGACGTCAGCAGCCGGACCGTCATACCAATGAGGTAGCCTACGCCGAGGTTATCGGGCGAGCGGGCCACGAGCCGCGCCGTGAGGGTGTAGGCGAAGTACGTGAGCGCCGCCATAACAGCAAAAATGAGCCCGGTGCGCGGGTGCACTATGGCCGTACCGTAGAAGCGATGCAGGACGTAGATGGGCAGGCCCAGCGCGGCGGTGAAGACGAGGAATTGGCGCAGAAACTTGGGCATGGTATGTAGCACATGCTTTAGCTTGTGCGGCGTTGAACGAGAAACGGAAGGGCGCTAAGCGGGACGGCACCGGACGGGCACCAGCTGAAGCATGTGCTACAAGGATTCTTTGGTGAGGCTGCGAATGACCTGGAACACGGCCAAAAACACGCCCAAGAGCAGTAGCACAATGGTGAGCCACGGCTGGGTATGGAAGCGGCCATCGAGCCAATACCCCAGCCAGGCGCTGCCGCCGATGATGGCAAGCATCTGGAAGGCCAGGCCGGAGTATTTCATCACGGCCTGCAGGCGGTTATTGCCGGGGGGCTGGGGGGAGGAAGAATCGGGCATGGGCGGGCGCAAAAGAACGTTGGGCAAAGGTACGGCGCGGGCCGGGCGGGCGTGGCCGGCGAAAAAACGTAATTTTACCCGTCCGGCTCCGTTATCTGGCAGCGCCGGCGAACATTTCGGGGCGCGTTGGGCGTTCCGGCTGCTCGGACCGGCCTTTTTCCACTACGCTAATTTTGACACATCCATTGCTGACATACCGTTGGGTTGCGCGGCTACTGGTCCTATTGGGGCTGGGAGCGGCGGGCTGCGCGTCGGATAAGAACCTCATTTCGCACGCGTTCAATAACGTGGCGGCGCGAGACAACGCCTTTTTCATCGCCCGCGAAAAGCTGCGGGGGCTGGAGGATAAGCTGTACACTACGGCCCGGCCCAACGACTACAACCAGCCGCTGCCGCTGTTTCCGACGCTGGATAGTGCCAGCGTGAAGGCCAGCCGCGCCGATTTGAACGACATCATTAAGCGGGCGTCGATGCCGATTCAGCACCGGCCGGGCTCGGACTGGACCGATGATGCGTACGTACTGGTGGGCTGGGCGCGGTTTTATATGATGCAGTTCGATGACGCGGCGCTCACATTTAAGTATGTGAACTCGACCAGTAAGGATGCCAACGCCAAGCACGAGGCGCTGATTGGGCTGATGCGCACGTTTGTGGCGCAGGGCGAGCTGGAAAGCGCCAAGGCGGTGTCGGATTTGCTGGACAAGGAACAGGGCCGACCCGAGGATGCGCGCCAGCTGTTTCTGACGCGGGCCGACTATTACCTGCGGACGGAAGAGCCGGCCAAGGCCATTGCGCAGCTCGAAAAGGCGATTCCGCTGATTGAGTATAAGAACGAGCGGTCGCGCACGCGCTACCTGTTGGCCCAGCTGTACCAGGAGGCCGGCGAAAACAAGAAGGCGTACGACCAGCTCGACCAGCTGCTGGCCCGCAACCCGCCGTACGAGCTCGACTTCCAGGCCAAGCTGATGCTGGCCCAGGTGTCGGACCTGAGCACGCAGGACCGGGCGCGTCTCGACAAGAACTTCGCCGGGTTGCTGAAAGACCTGAATAACAAGGACTACCGCGACAAAATATATTACGAGATGGCGCGGCTGAACTACCGCGAAAAGAACTACCCCGAGGCGTTGAAGCTGTTGCGCCAGTCGGTGAAGGCCACCACGACCAACCGCTTTCAGAAAAGCTACGCCTACCTGCTGGCGGGCCGCATCTACTACGAAAACCTGCACAAATACCCACTGGCGGCCGCGTACTACGACAGCACGGTGCAGAACCTGAACAAGGAGGCGAAGACCTACCTGGCCATCAAGGAGCGCAGCGATATTCTCAAGGATTTTGCCAAGCAGTACACCATTGTCGAAACGCAGGACAGCCTGCAGGCACTGGCTAAGCTGGCGCCGGGGGAGCTGAATGAGCGGCTGAACACCTACGCCGAGGCCGAGCTGGCTACCCGTAAACTGGAAGCCGACCGGCTCGCAGCGCTGGCCAAAACCCAAGCCCGCGCCGCCGACCTGGCCAGCCGGGCCACTTCGGCTAATAGCGGAATTGGCAGCAACCTGCCCGGCGGTAGCCTGTCCTCCAACGGTTTGGAAAGGGCGGCCCCCGATGTTACTTCCTTCGACCCCACCGCGACGGCGGCAGCCGGGCAGTGGTATTTCGACAGCCCCACGCTGCTGGGTACGGCCCGCTCCGAATTCCTGCGCAAATGGGGCAATCGCCAGCTACAGGACAACTGGCGGACCAACAGCCAGGCAATCAGCTCGCCCAATACCGTGGCGGGTGGCGGCGCACCGCTGAGCGTAACCGGCAACTCAACCACCGTCGTGAACGGCACTCCGGCTGACTCGGCCGGGGCGGCAGCGGCGGCGGCCAGCCCCACGGCCGTGCGCGACAAAATTGTGGCCCAGTACCTCGCCGCCATTCCTTCGAACCCCGGCCTGCTATCGGCCTCGAACCGGCAGGTGGAAGCGGCGCTCTACGAGTTGGGCGGCATTTATAAGGAGCAGCTGCGGGAGCGCGAAAAGGGCTACGAAACCTATGAGCGGCAGGTGGGGCGCTACGAGCGCGGCGAGCACGCCCCCGATGCCTACTACCTGTTGTACCTGTATTACAAGGACAAGCCTGATGCGGCCAAAACGGCGCAGTACGCGGCGGCTTTGCAGCGCGAGTTTCCGAAGTCGATTTATGCCAAGCTGATTGCCGACCCATTGTACCGCGAACACGAGCTGGCGCTGCATAATGCCGTGGCCAGCCGCGTCGATTCGGCTTTCACTTTTTATGTGAACCAGGAATTCCGCAAGGCTAACGGGGTGTTGGCCCGTACCGAAAAGCAGTATCCCAAAAGTGACCTTAGCGACCGGGTAGCTTACCTACGCACGCTGCTGGTGGCCCGCACGCAGCCGCCAACAGCCGCCAAAGCCTCGGTAGAAGCCTTTATTAAAACCTACCCCGATAGCCCGCTCCAGCTGCAGGCCCAGGCGCTGTCGGCGTCCTACGGCAAGCAGGAAAGCGGGGCGCTGGCCGGGGCGCTGGCCTCGACGGAGAAGCCCGTGATTTCGCAATTCCGCCCCGGCGAGGTGAATAACCGCATTCGTGTCTTCTATCAGGAAGATGAAACGCCAGCCAAGGCGCTCGGCCCTGCCCCGGCCGGCGACGCGTCCAAGCGCCAACCCGCGCCCGGCAATGTACGCAAAACGCCCACTGGCCAGCCGGCCGAAACCACGCCAGGCGCTGTGACCAGCCCCGAGCCGCTGGCCCCGGCAAAACCGGGCGCGCCAGCACCAAGCGCCCCCCCGGCCCCCGCGCCGGGGGCGGCAGCAGTTGCCGCCGTACCAGTCCGGAAAGGCCGGCCGACCCGCAAGCAGCTGGCCGAAGAAGCAGCGGGCAAAAAAGCCGCGGCCGCTGCAACGCCCGCCACTTCGGCAACCGGAACTTTGCCAACCACTGCGGGAACGAGCCCCGCTGCCACTACGCCCACCAGTACCACAACGGCGCCTGGTGCTGGCACCCCAGCCGCTACCGGGGTCACCCCGGCGGCGGCGGTAGCGGCTCCGGTGCGCAAGGGCCGGCCCACCCGCAAGCAGCTGGCCGATGAGGCGGCGGCAAAAGCGGCGGCGGCCAAAACCGCTGCGGCCACGGCGGTTACCACGCCCGCTACCGTGCTGCCCGCTCCTGGCTCCACCGCGCCCGCGCCCACTACGCCCACGGCGGGGGCCAGTACGGCTTCTTCGGCCCCAGCCACGGCTTACACCACGCAGTTGAATACGCCGCACGTGGTGGTGCTGGTGTTTCCGAAGGACTCGCCGGCCGCAACGGGGCTGGCGGCACAGCTGACAACGTATAATGGCCGCTTTTTCAAGGCTAATAATCTGACGGTGGAATCATCGCCGCTGGGGGCCGACCAGGAGTTGGTCGTGGTGAAAACGCTACCCTGGGCCAAGGTGGCCCAGAGCTACGCCACCAAGCTGCGTGGGCCGCAGTCGCCGCTGGCCAAGCTGCGCGGCGCGGGCTACCAGACGCTGGTGATTAGTCCCGAAAACCTGACGCTGCTGCAAGCCAGCGGCGATTTGGCGGGGTATTTAAGCTTTTACCAGCGTGCTTACAAATAGCCGTTTACTGTTCTGAAAAATGCGATAAAGCCTCCGGCGCGGCCGGGGGCTTTATTTTTGCTGAATAATTCCGTTTTTGCTTCTTATGCCAACGTCTCCTCCTGCCCGCCGTTCCACGCCCCAGCCCCTGAAACCGGCCCGTTCGGGGCGGTTCACGGCGTTTGTGCGCACCATGTGGGTGCTATTTGGCGCGGGCGTGCTGGGGCTCGCGCTGTTTGTGCTGGCCGTGAGCGGCAACTTCCTGAACCTGTTCGGGCGCATGCCCAACCTCAAAAGCCTCGAAAATCCGCGCTCGGAACTAGCCTCCGAAATTTATTCGGCCGATGGCGTGCTGCTGGGCAAATACTTCCGCGAAAACCGCACGCCCGTCGATTTCAAAGACCTGCCGCAGAACCTGATTGACGCCCTCATCGCTACCGAGGACGTGCGTTTCGAGCAGCACTCGGGCATTGATGCTAAGAGCGTGATGCGGGCCGTGACGGGCGTGCTTACCTTCTCGCACAACGGCGGCGGCTCCACGCTCACGCAGCAGGTGGCCAAGGTGCTGTTCCGCACCCGCGGCGACCTCAACGACGGCACCCTGAACGGCACCGGCAAGTTGGGCCTGCTCATCACCAAAACCAAGGAGTGGATTCTGGCCATCCGGCTGGAGCGCAACTACACGAAGCGCGAAATCATCCGGATGTACTTCAACACCGTGGAATACGGCTCCAATGCCTTCGGCATCAACACGGCGGCCAAAACATTCTTCAACAAAGCGCCTAAAAACCTGACCACCCCCGAGGCCGCCACCCTGGTGGGCATCGTGAACGCGCCCGGCCGCTTCAGCCCCGTGGCCCACCCCGACCGCTCGCGTAAGCGCCGCAACTGGGTGCTGCGCCAGATGGCCAAATCGAACTACATCACGACCACCGAAATGTCCGAAGCCGTGCTGCACC
>JALYUH010000171.1 GCA_030853985.1 Bacteroidota bacterium
GTGCACCAGTCGCCCGAGCTGCTGGGCGTCACGCTCATCAACAACACCGAGGCCGACGTGCTCTTCACCTACGGCGAGGAAACCGCCGCCCGCCCCTACCGCGCCCTGGCCGCCGACAAGCTCGGCCCCAAAACCAGCACCAAGCCCCTCTCCTTCCTGCACCTGAAGGATTTTGAAGCCTGGCCCGCCGTGGTGTTCCAGCTGCTGCCCACCAGGCATAATGGCGAGGCGGCGTACGAGTTGCTCACCAAGCGGCAGGCTTTTAAGGCCAGCACGTTCTACGGCAGCCAGAAACCCGCCCCGGTCATTGGCAAAGATGCCTACCTGTTTCAGCTCGATGAGAAGGCCGCCGCCGCCATTGAGCCCGAAAAGTTAGCAGCGGAAGCCCCCGCAGCCGCTGCGGCAGCGGCTCCGGCCCAGCCCGCCGGCGTGGATGCCGTCGCCCTCAAGGCCCAGCTTTCGGGTGATGCGCCGGCCAAGCCGGCGGCCGTGGTAGCCGCCGCCGCGCCCAAGCCGGCCGCGCCGGTAATGGCCCCACCCCACGAGTTCGACCTGCACCTGGAGGCTCTGCGCCCCGATGACAAGGACGAGGAACTGAGCAACACCGCCATCCTGCGCATCCAGCTCGATGCTTTTGAGGATGCGCTCATTCGGGCCCTGGCCACCAATATGCACGAAATCGTGTTCATTCACGGCTTGGGCAGCGGCACGCTGCGCAAGGAAATCCACCGCCAGCTGAGCCGTAACAAGGATATCAAGTTCTTCGAGGACGCGCAGAAAGGCAAGTTCGGCTTCGGGGCCACGCTGGTGCGGCTGAAGTAGCTGCTTCGGGCTGTCAGAACCTGATAACAGAACGTCATGCCGAGCAGAGCGGAGCATTTTTACCTCGATAGTGAAATTGATTACTATTGAGGTAAAGATGCTTTGACCCGCTCGGCATGGCGTTCTTTTTTCCATTGATTATCCCTAATCTGCCACTATGATGTACGACCTCATCGGCGACATTCACGGCCACGCGGCCGAGTTGCGGCAGCTGCTTCGGCAACTCAACTACACCCCCGATGCCCAGGGCGTGTACCGCCACGCCGGCGGCCGGCAAGTCATTTTCGTGGGGGATTTTATTGACCGCGGCCCGGCTATCCGGGAAACGCTGCAACTGGTGCGCGGCATGGTTGACGGCGGCAGCGCCCTGGCCGTGATGGGCAACCACGAGTACAACGCGCTGGCCTTCTGGACGCTGGACCCCAGCGGCGGGCACCTGCGGCCCCATAAGCCCATCCACATTCTTCAGCACCTCGAAACGATTAAGGAATTCTGCAGCAAGGAGCTCTTTGCCGAGTGGCGGGATTACCTCGCGTGGTTCATGCGGCTGCCGCTGTTTCTGGAGCTGCCTGGCCTGCGCGTGGTGCACGCCTGCTGGGATGCCCGCTACATTGCCCAGCTGCGCCAGTGGCTGCCCGACGACCGCCTCACGCCCGAGTTCCTACTCCGGGCCAGCGTGCCGGGCTCGGCGGAAATGGATGCCGTGGAAATCACCCTCAAAGGCCACGAAACCGACCTCCCCGCCGACATCCACTTCTTCGACAAAGACGGCCACCGCCGCACCAAAATGCGCACCGCCTGGTGGCGCGACCCGGCCGCGAGCACCTACCACGACTATTACCTGGAGCCCATCGCGGCGCTGGCCGGCCAGCCCGTGGATGTGGCCGCCCTGCCCAGCGCGAACTACTACCAGGACGAAACGCCCGTCTTCTTCGGCCACTACTGGCTAAAGGGCGAGCCCCGGCTGCTCACGCCTCACTCGGTCTGCCTCGACTACAGCGTGGCCCGGGGCGGCGAGCTGGTGGGCTACCGCTGGCACGGCGAGCCGACGCTCACGCCCGCCGGGCTGGTGCGGGTGCAGTAGCGCGGACTTTGTAACCCGAGTTGCGGGGTAGCCGCAGCGCGGCGACAGGTTTGTAGTTAGCATCCCCGCGCCAGTCGGACGGCTGGTGCGGGTTGAATACTTGGCCCGTGCGGGACGGGGACTGCAAAGCCCGCGCTACGTGCGGGCCGCCGTCGGCGACCATTTGCACTGCCTGCCGTTCCTTTGGGCTTTGGCGGCGCTACTGCCGCTTCTCCCGCTTCCCTGCCTCATGCGTTTCCTTCGTTTTGCCCTGCTGCTGCTGGCCGCGCCCGCCCTGGCCCAGAATCCGCTGCCCCTGCCCCGCAATTTCCAGCCGCTGTTTGAACGCGGCACCCGCAGCGCCACCGGCGCGCCCGGCCCCAACTACTGGCAGAACACGGCCGACTACGACCTCAAGGTCACCTTCGACCCCGCCACTCGCCGCGTGGCCGGCACCGTCGATATCAAGTACGTAAACAACAGCCCCGACGCGCTGCCACAAATCTGGTTTAAGCTCTACCCCAACCTCTACCAGAAGGGCGCGCCCCGCAGCCGCACCATCGCACCCGAGGACGTGAGCGCGGGCGTCAGCATCAGCGCCCTCAGCGTCAACGGCGAGAATTTTGACGTGAAGAAGCTGCCCATCCAGGCCACCAATTTGCCGGTTAAGCTGGCCCAGCCGCTGGCCGCCCATGCCACGGCCACCGTACGCGTGGCCTACTCCTACATCCTGAACAAAGGCTCGCACCAGCGCACCGGCGAAGTGGAGCCAGGGGCCGATTTCGTGGCCTACTTCTTCCCCCGCATCGCCGTGTACGACGACCTCGACGGCTGGAACATTCAGCCCTATACCGGCGACCAGGAGTTCTACAACGATTTTGGTAACTTTAAAGCCGCCATCACCGTGCCCCGTGATTTCGTGGTCTGGGCCACCGGCGACCTCACCAACGCCGCCCAGGTGCTGGCCCCCAAGTACGCCCAGCGCCTGAAGGAGGCGGAGCAGCAGGACGCCGTGGCCTTC
>JALYUH010000196.1 GCA_030853985.1 Bacteroidota bacterium
GTGCGTGAGGTTGGTGAACAGCACCGAGCCAAAAGGATAATAACCCATGTCCTGAATAATGGCCCCGCCGTAGGCGTACGCCTTGGCATCGGCTAGCTGCTCAGGGGTACTGCCGGGATAGCGCTTCAGAATGGCCGGCACCAGGCAGCGCTCCCAGGTCGAGTCGATATTGGCCTGGTGGGTGAGCACGGAATAGCCGGCAGCGGGGCGGGTGGCCAAAGCCAGCAGCAGGACCAGCAGCAGAAAAAAAGGGCGCAGCATGTAAAAAGAGGAAGATAAGCACGGCAATAAGTGGGGGCTCAACGGCAAACCACCGATTGGCGTTGCCGCCCCCTCCGGCCCACCGCTTCGCCCCGCTTGTTAGTGGGTTTTGCATCATGCCCGCCTCGGCTGGCGCTACTACGGGGCGAGCTTTGCCAAGTGGCTACCCATCAACTGCCGATGCACAGGCAGTAGCGGTTTGGTTCGGTTGCCAGGCCCAGGCCGCTGGTTCAGTGTGGCCGGCGGTTTCGGCGTTGGCCGCCTACAAGCGTCCCTGCCGGGCCAGCAGCTCCAGCGTTTCGCGGTGGCGCTGCTCGGCCAAGTCCTGGCTGCGTGAGGCCACGGCCCAGATGGCCGCCGGAATCCAGCCAATCAGCGTCAGGTGCAGAATTCCGCACACGATGCCTTTGAAAATATGACCGTTGAGAATCATCGAAATACCAGGGAGCAGAATGGCCAGCAGCATTGCACGGGGAAAAAGGTGGACGGGCAAACGTACTACATTTTACCCATCCGGCGCGGTGCAGGCCCCTGGCAGCTATCGGGAATTCCGGCAAAAGAAAAAACCCATTTCCAAGGTGGAAATGGGTTTTCTTGTAGAGAGCGAGGGATTCGAACCCCCGGACCTGTTACAGTCAGCGGTTTTCAAGACCGCCGCAATCGACCACTCTGCCAGCTCTCTGGGTCAACTACTCATGCGCCGAAATATGCAAGCGAAACAAAAAAGGCTTTTTCCAGCGCAGAAAAAGCCTTTTGGTAGAGAAGGGGGGATTCGAACCCCCGATACCGTTGCCGGTATAACGGTTTTCGAAACCGTCGCATTCGACCACTCTGCCACCTCTCTAGAAGCTCCCCGAGTGATTGGGGAGTGCAAAAGTAAAAAGGAATCCGAAACGAAAAACCTGCCGCCCGAAATATTTTCCAACTTTTTGCTAGCGCCCTGACTGCCAGCACCTCATTTTTTGGCGCTGACCACGCGCTGGGCTCCCAGCTGCTCGCGCATCATCTCGCGGCGGCGGCCGGTGATGGCATCCATGCTCACGTTCACCTCGAAACCGATGATGAGCGTCATGCACACAAACTCCAGCCACACCATAAAGCCCACCAGCGCCCCGATGGAGCCATAAAACGTATTGTAAGAGTTGAAGATGCGCACGTAGAGCGTGAACAGAAACGATACCAAAAAGATGAGCAGCGTGGCCACAATGGCCCCGGCCGAGAGCAACGGCCACTTGTCGTGCACGGGCGGCACGAAATAGTAAATCACGCAGGTCGTGCTCAAAAACAGCCCCACCAGCGAGCCGTAGCGGATGAGCGTGAGCACCAAATCGGTGAAGCGCTCGGGTACAATTTCGTAGAATACGAGCCCGTCAATCAGGTACGTACCGAAGAAAATGCCCGCGATGGCCAATAGCAAAATCAGGGCCAATACAAAGGTCAGCGCGGTGGCAATCATGCGCTTGCGTAAGTAGCTGCGGTGCTTAAACCAGGGGTATTTCTTCTCAAAAGCATCGAGCAGGGCCATGATGCCGTTGGAGCTAAGCACCAGCGCGGTGCCGAAACCGAATGAGAGCAACCCGCCGTGCGGAATATTCACAATGTCCTCGATGGTGCCAGCGGTGGCCGCGTATAGTTCGCGCGGCATAAAATCGGCCAGGAACTGCAGGATGTCCACGTTCAGGTTCGGCACCGGGATGTACGGGATGAGCGTGAACAGGAAAATAATGGTCGGAAACAGCGCCACCGTGAGGTTGAAGGCCATGTAGGCGGCGCGCTTCTCCAGCGAGTCGAGCCGCAGCTCGTGCATGATGCGGGCGAGAATGTCGTAGAGCGAGGCTCCGCCGCTGCCCACACGCAGCCGTTTGAGGCCCACCATCAGCTGCCGGTAGGGGCGCTGCTGGCGCACATCGGGCAGGCGGGCTCGGCGAATGGCGGCGGGGGCTTTCATATGGGCAATGAACAGTTAGCAATTATCAATGAACAATGAGCGAGCTTTTTATGCCCTAGAAATCCGGTGCATTGCTCATTCTTTATTGCTCATTGTTCATTGTATTTCATTTGCGGAATGCCGCCGGGGCGGGCGCATCGGGGGGGATGGCGCCGGGTGTGGGCCGCACGGGGCTATCGAACTCGTCTTCGCTAAAGTACGGCAGCAGGCGTTCCTGAATGTTGGCGGGCATGGCTACGGGCCGGCCGGTGGCGGTTTTCACGAACACCATGAGGGTGTGGCCTTCGGTAAGCAGCTGGCCGGCCTCGTTGTAAATCTCATACTCGAACAGCACGCGGGCGCCTTCGGGTGGCTGGCGCAGCAGCAAACGCACGGTCAGCAGGTCGTCGTAGCGGGCCGGGCGGCGGAATTTGGTGCGCAGCTCCCCCACCGGCATGCCCACGCCATCGGCTTCCAGGTCCTTATAGTTGATGCCGAGCTTGCGAAACGCCTCGGTGCGGGCCACTTCGAAATACGCCGCGTAGTTGCCGTGATAGACGTAGCCCATCTGGTCGGTTTCGGCGTAGCGCACACGGATTTGGATGTCGGAGGTGTACATGTGGGAGCTGGAGATTGAAGGCGCGAAACAGCGCTAAAAGGCGTAACCGAGCTTACCCCCGACAATGGGCAGCGGCAGCCAGCCCCCATTGCCGCGGTAGGTGTACGCGCTGCTGCTGGGGCTGGGCTCGCCCAAGTCCTGGCGGCTGCGAATATGCCGGGCGCTCAGGCCCAAAAACAAGTCGAGGGCGAAGTGGCTGAAAATGTGCTGGTAGCCAAATTTGGCGTTGAGGCCCAGCTCGGTGCGGCGAATATGGTAGTTATTTTCCGGGCCGTGGCGGGTGGCCATCCAATACGAGTCGAGGTCGAGCAGGTCGGTGTACTCCCGCCAATCGTAGGCCGGGGCCTCATTGCTGTTAAAATTCACCTGTTTAAACATCACCTGGCCCGCCCCATAAAACCCGTTCAGGCCCTTGTCGCGCCCCAGGTAGCGGCGCAGCTCGGTTTTCACATTGAAGTTCAACCGATTGCGGTCGGTGCTTTGAAACGCCAAGTCGGGCAAGGTCTTGGACAGGTTGAATACGGCCCCTTCGCGAAACACGTAGCCAAGGTCCAACTGCAGGCCCAGCCGGGTGGCCACTTTGGCCTCGCCACTCAGCCAGAGCGTGGTATTGTGCGGAATCAGCAGGTCGATGGGCGACGTTTTCAGCACGAACGTGCGGGTTTCGCCGGGCCGGGTCGGCATGGCGGGCGGGGGGCTAGGTTGGGCTAACACTGTCGCTACGGGCAGGCAGCACAACAGGCAACTCACTAAGCGCGGGTGAAACGGCATGAGCGAACGTTGGGAAAGGGATGAAAAACAGCTTACTTAATGCCCGCCCGGTTGAGTGCGGCCTGGTAGCGGCGCGCGTTGGCAATATGCTCGGTTTCATTCGGCGCGAAAGCGTGGTAGCCGCTGAAATCCTCCTTGGCGCAGAAATAGAGGTAGTTGTTGCTCTCCGGTTTCAGCACGGCGTCGATGCTGGCGATGCTGGGCAGGTTGATGGGACCGGGCGGCAGGCCGGCATACTTGTAGGTGTTGTAGGGCGAGTCCTTTTGCAGGTGCACGTTGAGCACGCGCTTGATGGTGAAGTCGCGATTGGCGTACACCACGGTGGGGTCGGCCTGCAGCTTCATGCCGCGCTTGAGGCGGTTGAGGTACACGCCCGCAATGCGGGGGCGCTCGTCGGCGTGCTGCTGCTGCTCGGCCTCCACGATGCTGGCCAGGGTGCTGACCTGGGCGCGGGTGAGGTGCAATTTTTCGCGCTCGGCATCGCGGGCGGGCGTCCAGAATTTCTCGTACTCCTTTTTCATGCGCTGCATGAGGTTGGTGGCCGAAGTGTTCCAGTACAGCTCGTAGGTGTTCGGGATGAACATGCTGAGCACCGTGGTGGTGTCGAAGCCCAGGCTACGGGTGTAGCTGGGGCTGGCCAGCAGCGAATCGATGGTGGCGGGCTGGGCATCAATCTGGGTCGAGAGCTTGTCGGCCAGCTCGCGGCGCAGGCGCACGTTGGTGAAGGTGAGCTTGAGCGGCGACTGAATCCCGGCCTTCAGCACATTGATTAATTGACGGTTGGTGGACCCGTCCTTTAGCTCGTAGCGACCGGGCTTCACGTGGGCCGGGTACTTCATGAGCTTGGCCACGAAGTGCAGCGAAAGCCGGTCGACCACTACGCCGGTGGCGTCGATGGTTTTCAGGGCCGCCTGCCAGTCGTCGCCGCGGTGCACGATGACGTAAGTCGGCTTGCCCCTGGTTTCGATGTTGGCGGTGAAAAACACCTGATAGAAATAGTAAGAAAAGCACACCAGCGCGAGCGTGAAAACGACACTCACGGCGCCCCAGCGCTTGCGGCGTTTGAGGGCGTCATCGCGGCGTTCGAGGATGGACTTTTGGGCGGGTTTGGCCATGGTAAATGAAGCGGAGGTCAGAAGAGCGGTGCCAAAAGTACGAAGCCGCGCCACGGTGGCTCGCGCGGTGCGGCGAAGTTGGCGCGTTTCGGCCGGAGGTAGTACCTTTCCCGCGCCTTTGGCCCCGCCGGGCCGCCAGGCCGGTTTTGGCCGGCGTGCGGCGGCCCCTGCCCGGCTGGTTTCACCCTCAATCCTCGTTTTTTCTATGCCCGCCACCCTGCTCCGCATTCACCCAGAGAATCCGCCCCAAAACCGCATTCAGCAAGCTGTTGACGTGTTGCGCAAGGGCGGAGTCATCATCTACCCTACCGATACCGTGTATGGCATCGGCTGCGACGTAACCAATGCCAAGGCCGTGGAGCGCGTGTGCCGCATCAAAAAGCTGCTGCCCGAAAAGGCCAACCTCAGCTTCATTTGCTACGATTTGTCGCACATTTCCGACTATGCCCACGGCATCACCACGGAAACCTATAAAGTCATCAAGAAAGCGCTGCCCGGCCCGTTCACCTTCATTTTCGAGGCCAGCGCCAACGCGCCCCGCTTTGGCGGCACTAAGCGCAAAACGGTCGGCATCCGCGTGCCCGACAACCAGATTATTCGCCAGCTGGTGAAAGAGCTCGGCAACCCCATCGTGAGTACCTCGGTGCGCGAAAGTGCCGAAACCCTCGATGAGTACGTGACCGACCCGGACCTTATTTTCGAAAAATACCGCCTGCTGGTAGACCTCGTCATCGACGGTGGCTTCGGCAACAACGTCCCCAGCACCATCATCGACTGCACCAACGACGAGTTCGAGCTCGTGCGCGAGGGAGCCGGCGACATCGAGCAGTTTTTGTAGAAAGGTTTAAGAGTTGGGTATTGAATTGATACCGCCGCCGCTAAAAGAGAAAACCGGCCCGTAGGGGTCGGTTTTTTTATGGGCCAAAGCGCATGTGAATTAGCCCCAATAGTCAAAACTCAGCACTCAACCCTTCTTTGGTGCTTCCACCGCCGGTGCGTCCATAGGTACTGCTCGGGCGAGGCGCGCATATCGGCTTCCAACTGCCGGGCGAAGGCTTCGGTGACGGGGAAGGTGCCAGCCGGGGCCACCTTGGCCACCCGGCCGTCGGGCAGCTCGGTGAAGGTGACTTCGTAGTAGCCGCGCCGCACCCGGCGGATGCCCACGTAGAGCACGGCGCAGTCGAGCTGGGCAGCCAGGCGGTCAGCGCTGGTGTAGAAGCTGGTGTCCTGGTTCAGGAAATCGGTCCAGTACGGCTTGTCTTCGGGGCCGGCAGCCTGGTCGGTGAGCAGGCTCAGGGTGTGGCCCTGGCCCCGATGCGCCACCAGGTAGCGCAAGGTGGCCAGCATGGGCACGGCATCGGCCCCGAGGCGGGTGCGCAGCCGGCGCATGAAGCTTTCGAAGAACAGATTATTCAGCGGCTTATACACGCCTGCGGCTCGGCCGGGAAACTCCAGCGCCGCGCCGCTCAATATCCATTCCCAGTTGCCCATATGCGAGCCCAGCGAAAGCACCAGCCGCTGGTCGGCGAAATGGCGCGTCATCAGCTCCGGGTTAGCGAAGCGCATGCGCTGCCGCAGCTCGGCGGGCGAAATGGCCGCCAGCTTCAGAATTTCGACCACTACCTGCGCGAAATGCCGGTAGAAAGCCTTGCCGATGCGCTCAATCTCAGCCGGCGCTTTCTCGGGGAAAGAGTTGCGCAGGTTTTCCGTGACGACGCGCCAGCGGTAGCGCACCACGTAGGCCAGGAGAAAATAAATGACCTCGGCAAACAGATACAGCACGGCCAGCGGCAGGTGCGCCAGGCCCAGCAGCAGCCAGCGCAGCGGCTCGAAATACCAGGCGTAGGGCCGGCCGGAGGGGGCCGCAGTTGCTTTGGCAGCCATGCTTAGCGGCCGGCCGGGGCTCCGGCGGGCGCGTAGTCGGCGGTGTCGCGCTCGCCGATGGCGCGGTGGCCAGCCAGCAGCTTTTTGCCATCGGGGCCGCCGTACACTTCCACAAACAGCGTGAACGGGCCGTCGGGCAGCGGGCCGAAGGGGAGCTGGCCCACCACGGTGGTGGGCCGGCCGCTTTGGGGCGTGAGCTCACCGTCGGCATCGGCGGCCGAGCCGTCGGGGGTGGTGAGGTGGTAGTGCACGCGCAGGGCCGGGCCGGCCGGGGCGTTGTGCAGCTCGGTGTAGAAGAACAGGTTTTCGGCCCCGCGCCCGTAACGGCCACCCGGGGTGCGGGTGAGGCGGTAGCCGCCCCGGCCGAAGTTGTCGGGGCTGGCCCCGCGCACGGCCGGCCGCGCCAGCAGCACCACGTCGCTGAGGAACGGGCCGGGGGCCGGCGTTTCCAGCACCAGCGGCTTTTCCACGGTGGTTTCGCCGTTGGCACTCTTGTACTGGTCCTTCACGGTACCGCGCAGGGTGTATTTGCCATCGGGCAGCATGATGCGCTTGAGGAAGCTCTGCGGGTTTTTGATGGCGATGGTGGTGTCGTTCAGCACCGGTGGCTTCAGGGTGATGACTTCGTGGTACACGGCCTTGCCGTCGGCTTTCAGAATGTCGAGCGTGACCACGGCCGATGATTGGAACGAGCGCGGCGCCCGCTGCCGGTAGGTGAGCGGCTGGGTGGGCACGGTCACGTAAATCTCAATTTCAGCCCCCTTCACCACCTTGTCGAGGTTGCGGAAGCGGGCTACATCGAGCAGCAGCTGCGGCGGGCCGGCCTGGGCAGCCAGCGTAGTGAAAGCGACGAGTAAGGTCAGAAGGTAGCGCATGGGGCAAAAGTACGGCGGGGGACAAGGAAGCATATTGATAACATTTTTGGGCGGCGGCTGACGCACGTCTGCGGCGCTTGCCGATTGGGGTCGAGCCTGTGGTTCGGGCATTGCAGCCGTTCTCAATCATAGCCACGACCCTGGCCGCAGGCTCGAAGCCAGCCGGCACGCGTCGCAGACGCGCGCCAGCCGCTCCACCACATGCAGAACCGTGCCGCGCTTCGCGCCCCGAACGCTTCTGGCCACGACTTAAGATTCACTTAATTCGGCCGGCGGCTCCCAACTTCCCCCCGAGCCGTCCGTTTCTTTGCACCATATGCGCGCACCGCTGGCCTTCTTTCTGGGAATACTGCTGCTGCTGGGCAGCTTCGTGCCCGAGAACGACTTGGGCGAGCTGGCCAAGCTGCCGCAGCTGGTCGAGCACTATGAGTACCACCATTTGGCGGCGGGCGGCGGGCTGAGTTTCGGCCAGTTCATTGCCGAGCACTACGGGGCGGGCACGAAGCACTACGCGGGCTGCACGCTCTCGCCGCGCCACCAGCAAGACCACCACAACCTGCCCCTGCGCTGCCACCACGGCTGTGTGGTGCTGCATTTTGTGGTGGCGGCGGCCACGCGAGTCGCCTTCGGAGCACAGCCCGATATGGCCGTAGTGCGTGCCTATCGCGTGGCCGCCGCGTCGCGCTATGCCTTCCGCTTCGGCACTTCGCTGGGCCAGCCGCCCCGAGCCTAGCCCGCCCGCGCCCCCGTACGCAGTGCGCCCGTGCCGAATACCGGCGGCGGTACCAAAATATGGCCCCTTACCTCTCTCATTGGATTTTTAGCGCCTCCCGGGCCGGCCGTTTAGCCGCGTCCGGAGTGGGCGGCCTTGTACCGTATTCGCATGATTTCGGCAATTATTAATTTCAGCATCCGCAACAAGCTGCTGGTGGTCCTCATGCTGGCCGGGCTGGTGGCCTGGGGCGTGTTTTCGGCGGCTAGCCTGCCGCTCGACGCCATTCCGGACGTGACCAACAACCAGGTGCAGGTCATCACCCAAAGCCCGGCGCTGGCGGCGCAGGAAGTCGAGCAGCTCATCACCGTGCCCCTCGAATTGCAGCTGCGCACCATCCCGGGCGTGACGGAAATTCGCTCGATTTCCCGCTTTGGGCTGTCGGTAATTACCGTGGTGTTCGAGGAAGACGTGGACACCTACCACACCCGGCAGCTGGTGGCCGAGAAGCTCAAAGTAGCGGAGGCCGACCTTGGCCAGGGCATCGGCTCGCCGGGCATGGCCCCCATCACTACCGGCCTGGGCGAGATTTACCAGTACACCATCAAGGTAAAACCGGGCTATGAGAAGCAGTACGGGCTGGCCCAGCTGCGCGAGGTGCAGGACTGGCTGGTGAAGCGCCGCCTGGCCGGCGTGACCGGCGTGGTGGACGTAAGCAGCTTCGGCGGCTTCGTGCGGCAGTACGAGGTGAGCGTGGACCCGGCCCGCCTGGCCGGCGCGGGCGTGAGCATGGCCGAGCTCTACGAAGCCCTGCAAGCTAACAACGGCAACGCCGGCGGCAGCTACTTGGAGCGCGGCCCCCGGGCCTTCTTCATCCGGGGCGAGGGCCGGGCCACGTCGCTGCAGGACATCGGCAACATCGTGGTGAAGCCCGTGGCCCGGCCCGGCCAGGGCGGCGCGCCGCTGCTGGTGCGCGACGTGGCGGCCGTGCGCTTCGGCCACGCCGTGCGCTACGGGGCCATGGACCGCGACGGCCTG
>JALYUH010000206.1 GCA_030853985.1 Bacteroidota bacterium
GCATAATCTTGTCCCAAACCAGGGCCGCGCTCTCGTTCGGAATGTACAGCTCAAACCCACCCGCACCGGTGTAGCCGGTGGCCGAGATAATGACGTCGGGCGCGCCGGCAAACGTGCCTTGCACAAACGAGTAGTACGGAATCGTGCTCAAATCCACATCCGTCAGCGACTGCAGGGCGGCCTGCGCTTTCGGGCCCTGCACGGCCAGCAGGCTGGTGCGGTCCGAAATATCTTCCATTTCCACGCCCTGCGTATTGTGCTGCTGAATCCAGCTCCAGTCTTTTTCAATGTTGGAGGCGTTGACGACCAGCAGGTAATCTTCGTCGGCCAGCTTGTACACCAGCAGGTCGTCCACGATGCCACCGTCGTGGTTGGGCAGGCACGAGTATTGCGCTTTGCCATCGGCGAGCTTGCTGGCGTCGTTGCTGGTCACGCGCTGGATGAGGTCGAGGGCCTGGGGACCACGCAGGCGAAACTCGCCCATGTGCGACACGTCGAACATGCCCACGGCGCGGCGCACGGTGTGGTGCTCGTCGAGGTCGGACGAATAGCGCACGGGCATGTCGTAGCCGGCGAAGGGCACCATTTTGGCACCCAGCTCGCGGTGCTTGCTATCGAGGGTAACGGTTTTCAGGGAAACGGTCATGTAGTTGGTGGGTGGGTGGGTTGGCGGATTACGATGCAAAGGTGGGGCAAAAAAGAAAAGCCGCTTCAATAGGAAGCGGCTTTTCTTCTTGATAGAACGTCATGCCTCATCTGGCGTCCGCTTGCCGAATCATCTTTACCGCCAGAGTAAACCAATCGATTGAATTTACTGCTGCGGTAAAGATGCTTCGCTGCGCTCTGCATGACGTTCTTCTTTGTGCTGCATGACGTTCATGCTGCTAATTACACGCGTACCATCCAGTTATGCACGTCGGCCCCTTCGCCGCTGCGGATGGCATCCAGAGCCGCGCCCACGCGCTTCGAGAAGCCCTCGGGGCGCACGGCGGGCAGCTCGTAGTCGTGGCCCTCGTAGCCGATAACGGCGATGGGGGCAATGGTCGCAGCCGTGCCCACGCCAAATGCTTCTTCCAGCTTGCCGGCTTGCAGGGCTTCGATGATTTCGCGGCTGCTCACTTTGCGCTCTTCCACGGTCAGGCCCATGTCGCGGGCCAGGGCCAGCACGCTGCGGCGCGTGATGCCGTCGAGAATGCTGGTGCTGAGGGCGGGCGTAATTACGTGGCCATCAATGACGAACACGGCGTTCATCGTGCCCGACTCTTCCACGTAGCGGTGCTCCGAAGCATCGGTCCAGATGAGCTGGTTGTAGCCTTCCTGCTGGGCCAGCTTGGTGGGGTACATGGCCGCGCCGTAGTTGCCGGCGTTTTTGGCGAAGCCCGCGCCGCCCTCGGCCGAGCGCACGTACTTCTGCTCGAAGCGCACGCGCAGCGGCTTGTTGTAGTACAGGCCTACGGGGCAGGTAAAAATCACGAAGCGGTACTCCTCCGAAGGCCGCACGCCGATGAAGCCATCGGTGGCAAACATGAAGGGCCGGATGTAGAGCGAGCTGCCCGCAAACGTGGGCACCCAGCCCGCATCGAGCTTGATGAGCTCGCGCAGGCCCTGCATGAACACTTCCTCCGGCATGGTAGGCATGCACATGCGCTCGGCCGAGGCGTTGAGGCGCGCCCAGTTATCGAGGGGCCGAAACAGGGCCACGCCGCCGTCGGCCTGGTGGTAGGCTTTCATGCCTTCAAAAATGGCCTGGCCGTAGTGCAGGGCCGAGTTGGCGGGGCTCACCGTGATATCGCCGTAAGGCAAAATCTGGGCATCCTGCCACTCGCCGTTGCGGTAGTCGACCACGAACATATGGTCGGAAAAAGCTTTGCCAAATTCCAGGTTGTTGAAGTCCTGCATGGCCAGCCGCGGCTGCGTGGTGGCTTGCGTGTGAATTGAAAGCGTGTCTATCATAATACAGAGCAGTTACGGGGGTACGCGTGGGTGGGATTTTCCCGAGTACGGAAGTTGGGGAGTAAGCGGGCGGGAGTAAGCGGAAATTATGCCATCATGGCAAAATAATCGGGCGCGTGGCACGACGGTATTCGGTTATTTCCAGCTAATGTTGTTGCCGGTTAATGGGTTCACATTCGGGCCTGCCAGGTCACTTCTTCCACGCCCAGCTCGTGGGCCATGGCCCGGCTCAGCACAAACAGGAAGTCGGACAGCCGGTTCAGATACACGGCCACCAAATCGGCCACGAAAGCGTCTTCGGCCAGATGAATCACGAGCCGCTCGGCGCGGCGGCACACGCAGCGGGCCACGTGCGCGTGGCTCACGGCCGGGTGCCCACCCGGCAGAATGAAGGCGCGCAACTCGGGCAAATCGAGGTTGAGACGGTCCATCTCGTCTTCCAGCAGCGTCACATCGGCTTCGTGCAGGTCGGGCAGCTTCATTTTCGACTTCTCCGGGTCGGCGGCCAGCGCCGAGCCGATGGTGAACAGGCGGTCCTGAATTTCCTTCAGCAGCGGCCGGCGGGCGGCGTTCACGTCCTGGTCGCGCACGAGCCCAATGTGCGAGTTCAGCTCATCCACCGTGCCGTAGCACTCGATGCGCAGGCTGCTTTTGAGCACGCGCGTGCCGCCAATGAGGGAAGTAAGACCTTTGTCGCCGGTTTTGGTGTAGATTTTCATTCTATTGAATGGAGTTTTTGTGTTAATAAAACGTCATGCTGAGCGCAGTCGAAGCATCGCTACCGTGGCAGTAATTCAATCGAATGGGTTACGTTGCGCGATAGAGATGCTTCGACTACGCGCAGCATGACGTTCTTCTCAGTTGGTTGAACTACGCTTTAATGCCCCACCACGGCGTGCTTCATGATGTCGTGGTTCACCTCATCGGTTTCCACCAGGCCGTCGCGCAGGCGCACAATGCGGTGGGCGTAGCGGGCGATGTCCTCCTCGTGCGTCACCATGATAATGGTGTTGCCTTTGGAGTACAGCGCCTCGAACAAGTCCATGATTTCGTGGCTGGTTTTGGAATCGAGCGCGCCGGTGGGTTCATCGGCCAGCAGCACGCTGGGGTTGTTGACGAGGGCGCGGGCGATGGCCACGCGCTGGCGCTGCCCGCCGCTCAATTCGTTGGGGCGGTGCAAGGCGCGGTCGGCCAGGCCCACGGCGCGCAGGCTTTCGAGGGCGCGCTCGGTGCGCTCGCGCTTGTTCAGGCCGGCGTAGATGAGCGGCAGGGCTACGTTGTCGAGGGCGCTGGCGCGGGGCAGCAGGTTGAAACTCTGGAAAACGAAGCCGATTTCCTTGTTGCGCACCTCGGCCAGCTGGTTGTCGCTCATGCGGCTCACGTCCTGGCCGTTGAGGATGTACTGGCCCTTGCTAGGCGTATCGAGGCAGCCTACGATGTTCATCAGCGTGGACTTGCCCGAGCCCGACGGCCCCATAAACGCCACGTATTCGCCGCGCTTAATCTTGATGCTCACTGACACCAGGGCGTTGATGACCTCATGGCCCATCACGTAAGTTTTGGCGATGTCGGTGGTTTCGATGACGTTCGGTTGCATAAGCGGGTGCGGAAAACAGTCGAAAGAAACGCTTAAAAAGTCGCGTGGGCCGCCCGGCGCGCCGCGAACTGCGCCTGGAGCGCCGCAAAGGCCTCGGCCGGCACTTGCTGGCGCACCCGGGCCAAGGCGTCGGTGGCGTAATCGGACAAGCCCGCATCGGCCGCGGCCAGCACGTACGCTTGCAACAGCGCCAGCGAGCCCGGGTTTTCGGCCAGGCCCGTTTGCAGCGCGTTGTAGGCCGCCGAGTAGTCGCGCCGCTGGGTGTAGAAGGCCGCCGCTGCCAGCACCGCTGGCTCGTTGAACGGGGCTTCGCGCACAATGCGCTGGTACAAGCCCGCCGCCTGAGGCCCCGCACCGGCCGCCCGCGCTTGCGCCAGCCAGGCCGCCCCCGCCCGCGGGTAGCGCGTGGCAAGTGCGGTGCGCCACTGGCTTATGTCTGCCCCAAGCAAGGCCCCCGCCAGGGGCCCCGCGGCGCGGCGCAGGGCCGTATCC
>JALYUH010000240.1 GCA_030853985.1 Bacteroidota bacterium
GGCGGCGCGGGCTATTTCTTCGCGCACCCGCTCGGCAATCAGGTTATCGAGGCGGTTCACGGCCTGGCGGCGCGCTTCCAGCTCCTGGCTCAGGCCTTGTTCCTGCTGGCTGAGCTGCTGCACCATCTCGTCCTCTTTCGATTTCAGCGTTAGCAGGCTGCGGTTTTCGCTGAGCTGGCTGTTGAGCAGGCTGCTTTTGCGCTGCTGCTGCCGCGTGAGGCCCGACAGCTGCTCGTGCAGCCGCGACTGCGTGCCCACGATGCGGGCCGCCTGCCGCTGCCGCTCCTCGGTGTACTGCCGGATGTAGCGCAGCCGCAGCGCAAACTGGTTGAACGACTCCGAAGCAAACAAAAACATGAGCCGGTTGAACCCATTGGCCGTTTTCGAAGCCGTGTAAAGCAGCCGTGCATACTCGGCCTTGAGCTGGGCCAGCGTGGCCTGGGTTTGCACCACCTGCTGCACCGTTTGGTGCACGTTGGTTTCGATGCCCTGCAACTGCGTGGAGATGCCGCGAATGACCTGCTTTTTCACCGTCAGCTTCTCGCTGATGACGTGCAGCTGGCCCAGACTCACCTTTTTCTTAGCCTGCGTTTGGCCCAGGGCCTGGCTGGTGCGCTCAATCTGGCGCAGGTTGGTGAGGCGCTCGCGTTCGAGTTGAGTTTTGCTTTTGCCACGGGTGCTGGCGGCCGCGCGGCGCGGGGCCGGCGGGCGGCGGGCGGGCGGCTTTTGCGTTTTACCCTTCCGCACGGGCTGCGGACGCTTCTGCTGGGCCAGGGCCGGGCCGGCCAGCAGCCACACGCCCAGCAGCACCAGCAGCCACCAATGGCCCCGGCGTGCGCCAGCCGCTGATGGAAATGCTATACTATCGGCCGGGGGTACCTGCTTGTTCAACTGTGAAGCTATTCAAAAAACTACCAATCTGATAGAAAGGCAAAAATAGACAGCCGCCGCGGGTATTCCGCGCGGTGAGCGTGGCAGTGTGCATGTAGCGCGAACTTTTAGTCCGCGTTTTCCGGATGCTGAAGCCCGTGTAATGGCGCGGAAACGCGGACTAAAAGTCCGCGCTACCCGGCTTAGCGCATGCGGCGGTAGCCCTTGGGCACATCGAACGGAAACGACAGCCGCGCGCGGCTCACTTCCACCTTGTTGTAGTTGATGGCGGCCGTGACGGCCCCGGCCGCAGATTGCTGCGCCTGAATGAGCAGTGAATGGGCAAAGGGCAGCACCGGCTGCGTTTCAATCGGCTGGAAATCAGTATAATCGACGGTGAGGTTGCGCTTGGAGGCTTGGTCGCTCAGGTGCAGCTGCTGCACGCGGCCGGTGTTGCCAGCCTGCAACAGGTGCTCGACCAGCACGCTGCTCAGCTGGTAGCTCACGCGCTGGCGGGCGGCCTCTTCGGTGGCCACGGTGGGCGTGGTGCCAGCGGGCGCGGGCAGATAGTCGCCCAGCAGCAGCGTTTGCATCTGGGCGAAGCTCACGGGCACGTTCAGCAGCTTGCTGAGGTAGTCGTAGCCGCCGCTGAAATAGGTTTTTTCAAGCCGGTTGATGACGCGCACCGAGTCGCGGGTGAGCACGGCCCGCACGCCTTCGAAGCCCGCCAGCCCGGCTGTCACCCAAATGATGCTGTCGCGGCGCATGCGCACCGAAAGGTTCGCGCTTTTCTTGTCGCCCTTCATCGTTACCTGGGCTTTGCCCTTGATACTCAGGAAATCAAATTCGGTGTTCTGGGCCTTTACCGACGGTAAAGCCGGTTCGGCAACCGAGGTGGAAGTGCCGGGGCCGGTGGTTGAAACAGTGGGCGTGGCTTTGCGGGCGCAGCCGCCCAGTAGCAGGCCCAGGGCCAGCAGCAACGATATTTTATTCATAAAGCTTGTGTTCTTTCAGTTTGCGCTCCAGCAGCTCGGAGGTGCCGCCGGCTTTGCGGGCGCGCTGCCATTCGGCGGCGGCTTTGTCTTTGTCGCCGAGCTGGTAGAGGATGTCGCCGTAGTGCTCGATAATGGAGCCGTCCGTCGATTTCGGGATGATTTTGTCGAGCACGTCCTTCGCCCCGGCGTAATCCTTCTGCTTATACAGCACCCAGGCATACGTATCGAGGTAAGTCTCGTTATCCGGAAACTGCTTCACGACCTTGCCGGCCATGGTTTTGGCCTTGTCAAGCTTCGCGCCGCGCAGCGACAGATAGTAGCTGTAGTTGTTCAGCACCAGGATGTTGCTGGGGTCGCTGGTCAGCGAGGCTTCGTAGGAGGCATCCGACTTGTCGTCCTCATGCAGCTCGTGGTAAGCCTCGCCCAGCTGGGCATCGAACTGGGCCAGCAGCGCGGCATTGTTGGAAGCCAGCTTGCGGCCGTGCTCCAGCGATTTGGCGGCGCGGGCGGGCTGCTTTTTCAGCTGGTAGGCAATGCCGTTGTAGAACCAGAACTGCGCCTGGTTCGGGAAAATCTCCAGCGCGCGGTTGCTGTGCAGCAGCAGCGAATCGGTCTGGTTCAGCTCCCCATCGAGCCCAATCACCTGCTGCCACACCTCAAACTTGGAGTTGTCGTAGCGCAAAGCCCGCAAGTAAGCGTTGCGGGCCTCAGCCTTGCGGTCGGTTTGCACCAGCACGTCGCCGCTGATGGCATAAGCCTTGGCCTCTTTGGGGTGCGCGGCCACGGTGGCGGCGGCCAAATCGCGGGCCAGCTGGTTGATGGATTCCTGCGGGCTGGGCAGCTGCTTGAGGTAGCCGATGAGGATGCGCACGGCCACGTCGATGTCCAGCGCCGGGCTGCTCAAGGCCAGGCGCAGTTCCTGGGCCGACTCGGTGGCCAGGTTCTGCTGGCGGTACACGTCGGCCAGAATCAGGTGGGCCTGGGCGGCGCTGGGGTCGAGACGCAAGGCCTGCTGGGCAATGCGCAAGGCGTCGGGCAGGCGGTTGTTGTTGGCGTAGAGCTCGGCCTGGGCCAGCACGTAGCGTACCTCGGTGGGGTTGGCCTTAATGAGCTTTTCGCCTTCGGCCAGGGCCAAATCGAGCTTGTTTTGCTTGAGGTAAATCTGCTGCTTCTTAAAGGAAATCTCATCGACCTGCCCAAACTCCTTTTCGGCCTGGTCCAGGGTCGTCAGGGCCTCGGGCAGCTTGCTTTGGGCCAGGTACAGGTCGGCGAGGTTAAAGAGGTAGCCGCCCGATTTGGGCACTTCCCGGATGAGCGTGGCGTAGGTTTTGATGGCCGCATCGTACTGCTTCTGGCTGGCCTGAATCTGGGCCAGCAGCAGGTAGTAGTAGGCATTTTTGGGGTCGATGCGGGTGGCCGACTCGGCGTAGTTGGCCGCGTCGCGCAGGTTGCCGCTCAGCATGTTAGCCTCGGCAATCTTGTAGTTGATGGCCGCGTTGTCGGGGTCGATGGCGTAGGCCTTGAGCAGGCTTTCGAGGGCTTTGTTGTAGTCTTCGAGCATCGAATACTTCACACCGTCCACGAACAGGGCTTCGCTGCGCTCATGCTCACGCTCACTCATCAGCGACGACATCTGGGCGCGCAGGGTGGCGCGCTTGGCGCGGGCTTCGGCCAGCTTCTTTTCCAGCTCGTGCTGCTCTTGTTCGAGCGCGCGCTGCTGGCGACGGCTCAAGGGCTTTTCGGGGGGCGCGGGCACCGAGCCGCCCTCGGGCACCTGGGCCACCACGCCGCCCAACAGGCCGGCCCACAATACCACGCTCAGCACAACTCGACGCATCATTAGGAGCATACAACAAAGCCGGACGCAGGGCCCGGCTCCCAAAATTAAGGGGAATAAGCGAACGACGCGGCCCCCACCGGGAGGCCGCGTCGCTGCTAACGTCAATCAGGCGAAAAATGTCACACCCGCAGCTGGTTATAATCGCCGAGGCTTAAATCGTCGGGGGTGCCGGCCACGGTGGCGAAGTTGCCAATCATCGAATTGGTGATAACCACGCTCAGCAGCGAGGCCGACTGCTGCACGATAGAGTTGCTCAGGCGGGTGTCGCGCACGTTGGCATGGGCCCCCAGGCTCACGTGCGGCCCCACCACCGAGTCGGTGATGATGGCACCTTCGCCCACGTACACCGGCTCGATGAGGACGGAGTTGGTGATGATGGCCGACTCGTGCACCAGACTCTCGCCGCGCTCCTTGAGGTACTCCAGGTAGCGCTGGTTGGTGAACACGGTGGCGTCCTTGTTGCCGCAGTCGAGCCACTCGGTGACGCGGCCAGGTACGAATACCGTACCCTTGTTCTTCATATTTTCGAGGGCGTTGGTGAGTTGGTACTCGCCTTTGTCCTTGATGTCGTGGTCGAGCAGGTACTGCAGCTCGCTGCGCAGGTACGCGCCGTCCTGGAAGTAGTAGATGCCGATGATAGCGAGGTCCGACACGAATTCCTGGGGCTTCTCCACGAACTCCGTAATCTGACCCTGCTCGTTCAGCTTCACCACGCCAAAGGGCTTGGGGTCGGCCACCTGCTGCACCCAGATGGTGCCGGGCACGCTCGAATCGAGCACGAAGTCCGCCTTGAACAGCGTGTCGGCAAAAGCCACCACCAGCGGGCCGGTGAGGCTGTTCTGAGCGCACAGAATGGCGTGGGCGGTGCCCAGCGGCTCATCCTGGTACACGATGGTGCCCTTGGCCCCCACCGACTCGGCAATTTTTACCAGGCTTTTCTCCACCTCCGCCCCAAAACGGCCGATGATGAAGGCCACTTCGTCCACGGGCTCGCCGCATACCTTGGCAATGTCCTCCACGAGGCGCTGCACGATGGGCTTGCCTGCGATGGGTACCAGCGGCTTGGGAACGGTGAGGGTGTGGGGGCGCATGCGCTTGCCCATGCCGGCCATCGGGACGATAATCTTCATCAGTGGTCAGGTGTTAATGGTTAATTGTTAATGGTTAATGGTCAATTGTTAACGGTTAGTGAGCAATAAGTAGCGCAGCATTACCTTCCGGCTGACTGGTATTAACCGCTAACCATTTATCATTCACCGTTATTATTTCCCCGTGCTTCCATACCCGCCCGCGCCGCGTTGGGTTTCGCTCAGGGCGTCGGTGGGCTGCCAGGCAATGGTTTCGTGTTTGGCAACTATCAGTTGGGCAATGCGTTCGCCGTCGTTCACCATGAAAGGCTCGTTCGATAAATTCACGAGCAGCACCCGCACTTCGCCCCGGTAGTCGGCGTCAATCGTGCCGGGGCTGTTCACCAGCCCGATGCCGTGCTTGAGGGCCAGGCCGCTACGGGGCCGAATCTGGGCTTCGTAGCCAACGGGGATTTCCAGGCTCAGGCCGGTGGGGATGAGGGCGCGCTCGAGCGGGCCGAGCATGACGGGCGCGGCCAGGTGGGCGCGCAGGTCGAGGCCGGCGGCGTGGGGCGTCTGGTACTCGGGCAGCGGGTGGCTGGAGTGGTTGATAACGGGAATGCGCATGGAGGCAGGCAGGGGAGGGCGGGCAAAGATAGCGCAACGGCCTGCGGCTGCGGGCCGGAATCCGGATGCCACCTAGGCCGGGCACCAGCCGCCCTCGGCCCCGCCCAACGACGCCGGATTGCGCCAGGCGCGCCAGCCACTGGTTGATTAGTCGGGCAGCGTCAGGCCGAAAATCAGCAGGGCCCAAAGAATGGCCCCCACCACCAGCGCCACAATCTGGCGCGTGCTGAAGCGCACTTGGTCGATGCCTCCGTATTCGGGGGCGGCGAGCATAGCGTTGCGAAAGGCCCGGAAAGGGGGCAGCAGGAAGCCCGACGCGCCCAGCGCAATCAGCCACAGCGGCTCGGGCAGCCGGGCCAGCAGGTTGAGGATAATGTAGCCCGCCGCCAGCCCGGTGGTATTGGGCAGGGGCGTGGTGCCACTCGTCTCATACGCAAACTCATTGATGTGCTGCAAGAGCCCATGAAAGGTGAACAAGCTGAAAATGGCCCGCAGGGCCGGCCAATTATCCGTTTGCTTCCACTGCTTGAAGAAGCGCCACGTTTTATATTGCCACCACAAGCCGTACAAGCCCAGCGAAAGCAGGCACAATGCCAGAAACTTATTCGGACTCACGAGCGGAAACGACTCGTAATTGCGGGCGGGCCCGTGATTGGGTGGGGCAGCGAGTGGCTCCATAAAGCGCGGTAGAATTGACCGGTATGCTGGTAAAATGAGCGAGCAATATACACTGCTGCCAGGCAGATGCCCTGAACCGAGGCAAATGATGATTCTGCTGGTAATCGCCCCGGCCGGCTGCTTTTCATCAGCAGCGTTTTATGCCGGCGGCGCTTACTGCCCCGCTCCGCCCCCCCCAGCCCCAAACGCCCACCCGCCGCGACCGGAGGCGAAGCGGCTGAATGAAACGCTAGTATCTTTAGCCCTATGGAATCATTGCAGCATCGCATCACCACCGACCCGCGCCAGTGCGGCGGCCGGCCCTGCATTCGCAGCATGCGCATCCGTGTGGCCGACGTGCTCCAGCTCTTCGCCGCCGGCCTCACCGCAGAGCAGATTCTGGCCGAGATGCCCGACCTCGAAGCCCCCGACCTGCAAGCTGCCCTGCAATACGCCGCCCGCCAACTCGACTACCCGCGCTTGGCCGCATGACCATCTGGATTGATGCCCAGCTCTCGCCACTCATCGCGGCGTGGATAAAGTGGAAATTCCCAGTTGAGGCCCTGGCCCTCCGCACGCTAGGCCTGCGCGATGCCGAGGACGAAGAAATATTCCGGGCCGCCAAGGCCACCGGTGCCGTAGTGCTCACCAAAGATGCCGACTTCCGGCACCTGCTCGACCGGTTTGGCCCGCCGCCCCAGGTTATCTGGCTCACTTGCGGCAACACCTCCAACGAGCGGCTGCAAGAAGTGCTGCTGGCCACCCTGCCTACCGCGATAGAACTGCTGGAAGCCGGAGAGCCCTTCGTGGAGATTGGCAATATCCTGCCCTAACTATGTCTTCACGCCCCCACCCGCCCACCCGCCGCGACCGGGGGCGGCAGCGGCTGGAAGAAGCTTAAGAATCCCGTCTAATGCTACGGCATGGGCGTATTAATACATTTATCCGGTGTCTACAATCCATATGACTCATGGTGTTGTTTCAAACTAATATGATACCTTCGCCGTTAATAAAGCAAAATCACTAACCTCCCATCACTATGTTCAAGCGGAAATTTCGCACGGACTTCCTGACAAGTCAGGGCAGTTTGTTAATAGGAGCGGGCTCGGTTTTTAACTTGGCTGGTTCTTATTTCATGTTTAGCAATTCTAATTCTGGCGCTGAAGCTGATGCTCGGGCACTGGAATGCGATTGGGGAATGGTTGGACAAGACTTGCAGCAAGCAATTTGCTTTTATGAAGATGAAGTAAATAATGCCAATGCTAAGCAACTCGAGTTCAACTTCGATGTCTGAGAAGAAAGAAAAGCATAGCGTCTCTATGCAAACAGATTCGAGTCCAAATAATAATCCCGCATCCCCGGAGCAGTTGTCTCCAGAGGTGCGGGATTTAATTGTTGCTCTGCCCCCTGGTAAGAGGGCAAATGCAACCAGGGTTTTGCTGAAAGCAACACGAGTTACAAGTTCCCACACTGGTCCTATTCCATCTCCAGAATCCTTTGAGCGCTATGGCAACGTTTTGTCAAGTGCTCCTGACAGAATTCTTAAGATGGCTGAGAAACAGTTAGACCATAGAATAGATGTTGAGAAACTTGCTGTAAGGCGGCAACTCAATCAAAGCGGCATTGGTCAGATACTGGCATTCATCATAGCGTTAGGATGCATAGGGTCATCAGTATGGCTAGCAATGCATGACCATGACACTGTTGCAGGAGTCGTTGGTGGAGCTACTGTTGTTGGTCTTGTAACTGTTTTTATTGCTGGCCGAAATGCTCAAAAAAAGCAGGTAAAAGAATAAATTCCTCACATTACAAAGCATAAACAAAAAGGCCGTTCCACTATAGGAACGGCCTTTTTGTTTATGCTTTGGTTTTGTTGCTCTTTTCATAAAGTGCCAAGCAACTTGTCACTCCTCGTGTCGCGCCCATCAGGGTTTCGAATTGTACCAGGTGCTACACCCAACTTTTTCTCAAGATTTCCAACCTGAATGTCGGACCGGATTTGTCGTGCCATTGTGAATTAAGATTAAGAAGTGGTTTGATGTAAAAATGAATGTTCCTCTACGACCCACACGCCTCGCAGCCGTCCGGGTTATCCAGCGAGCAGCTCATGTCGGACTGGTTTTGCTCCACCAGGGCCATGGGCTCCAGGGTTTCGGCGGCTTGCTTTTCCGCCGTGAACTTGATGGCGTCGGCGGCGGCTTTGGTGCGCCGCGTTGCTCATTCTGGCGCGCGGTACCGGCCCGGAATGCGCTGCTCCCATTCTGCTTGTTCCAGCCGAGTTAGTGGGCCGTGCAAGGCCGGGTCCAATTCCTGGCGGCCCCTATAACTCTTTTTATCTACCACAAAATAGACTAAACCATCAACCGGCGCTTGGGAGATGTGCCACACACTAGTATCCCTGTATCGCCAATACAGGCCTTTGGTCATTACATAATCGTCATTCCACTTAGCGGAATCGCAGCCGCCTGGCATTACTGGTTCCGTTCCCTCTCCAACGTACAGCCCAGTGTAACCAGCCCCGTCGTGTTCTGCGAACACCATGCCGTCACCTATGTCAGTAGCCCCTGTCGTACAACTCGCCAAAGCGAATGTCAGTAGCACAAGTAGGTATTTCATTGGGGGATGATGGATGTCTTTATTTCTTTTTCTTCGGTCGAAGGGATGTGGGGTTGAACTGAAAATGAGGATTTATACCAAACCAATCCCGCTTGAACCCATTCCAGTCTACAACCTGTCTTCTAGCCATATACCAAGAATAGCTTTCCAAACGAACACTCCAAATGTAAAACTGATACGTGAAACCATACCCCCAGTCGTCTCGTGACCTGTAATGGTCTAGCCTATGAGTCCGATGAAGCGCCAGTGAGTAAGCCGATTTGACGTCTGCAACAACAACTACGAGGCGATTCCCATATAAAAACCCGCTCATATTGGCCGACCCCACAAATGTTTTGTTGCGATTGCTAAGCGCAGCAATTGCTCTAAAAGGGTCGAAAGCCAGCTTCATATCCACGAATTTGGCTCCGGAGCCTGGAGCGCCATTGTACTTCTCGTAAAGTAGAAACGTCAGCCTTTCTACCTCCTCCCGCATGGCAGTCTTCAAGTCGCTCGTAATGGGATGCTCACTCAGAAACGCACTGTTTTGTGGTCCCGTGCCATCCACAAATTCGTCCCACAAATTGCGAGGAAAATTGAACAAGGGCGCTATTGCGGGAGCAAATACCGCTCCGGGGTTCCATGTGGTAACGCTGGACTGCCGAATGTACAGGTCCTGGTCCGGCGAGTTGGCATAGCCGTCTTCACCCTTGTAGGCAACTGTTTCGCGAATACATTGCTCATACAGCACCAACTCTGCGGCGTTGTGGCGCACGTGGCTCTCCACGTCGACCACAAAATGGGTTTTGCGCGAAAAACGGTGGGGCTGCCCCACCGGCCCGGGCAGCCGCCCCACCCGCGCGAGGCGTGTTTTATCGCCCACGATAACGGGGGAGGGCGGGGCAAACATTTTCCCGGCCCGCATCAGGCGCTGCCGGTCAGTTAGGTGGTCAAACGGTTTGGGGTGCATGGGCAGAAGAGTAGCTGGCGGTAGAATCATTGCCCCCTACGACCCGCAGGCCTCGCAGCCGTCCGGGTTATCCAGCGAGCAGCTCATGTCGGACTGGTTTTGCTCCACCAGGGCCATGGGCTCCAGCGTTTCGGCGGCTTGCTTTTCCACCGGGCTAGGAGGCTTGCTTCGGTAGTTTGCCAGTCTTGCGCAGGTGGTCGAAGAATGCTTTTTCGGTCGTCCATTTTCCAACGCGCCCCCTGCCTACTTCGGCCGCAGGTTTGCCGGTCGTGGAAAAATCAGTTGGATTTGATGCCGAGCCCGTCGAAGAAGGCTTTTCCACCGGGCTAGGAGGCTTTTTTGTATTCCGCATCAGCCGGCAACTTGCCGAGCTTTTTCAGCAATACAAACATCTCCTGCTTCGATAGCGGCCCGCTGATGCGGCCAGCCTCCCATTCTTCGGGAGTCTTGCCGTTCATGGAAAGATTACTCGGTTTCCTCGGAGAGTCGGCGGAGGATAACGTCTTGGATGGTTTCATAACGAGGCAAATTTACGTCTTCGACAATAAGTTTCTGGTCGGCTAGTGTGAAAAGAACGGTGATAAACTTCCGTTGGTTCGTGTAACCGATTACTTCAATGATGCCTTTCTCTTGCAAATACATCTGCGCCCGTTCCGATACTTGAATCAGGTCAGTTATTTCCTCAAATAGAATACTAAGGCTGTGTAACCAGTTCAGATTGAGTTTACCGAAGTCGATTTCGTAGTTTGGGAACATAATAAAAGGCCGTTTAGCAAAAAACTGCATCGTTGGGAAGCAGCCTTTTGGGTGATACATACCAAGATTAGGAATGCTGGGCTATTTTGTTACCCAGCATTCCTAACCTCATTACGACCCACACGCCTCGCAGCCGTCCGGGTTATCCAGCGAGCAGCTCATGTCGGATTGGTTTTGCTCCACCAGGGCCATGGGCTCCAGGGTTTCGGCGGCTTGCTTTTCCACCGTGAACTTGATGGCGTCGGCGGCGGCTTTGGTGCGCAGGTAGTACATGCCGGTTTT
>JALYUH010000255.1 GCA_030853985.1 Bacteroidota bacterium
GATGGCTACATGAACCGGGCGGCGTCGGATTTGAAGTCGTACTACTTCGCCGCCGGCTACCAGGCCAAGAATACACTGCTGAAGTTCATCACCTTCTCGGGCCGCGAAAAAACCTACCAGGCCTGGAACGGCGTGCCCGAGCCAGCCATCACCGGCGACCGCGCGAAGCTCCAGACCTATATCGACAACGGCGAGCTGAGCGCCGTCGATGCTGCCCGCGTGCTGGCCGAAGGCCGCCGCTACAGCTACTACACCTACGACAACCAGACCGACAACTACCAGCAGAACCACTACCAGCTGCATCTGTCGCAGGGCCTGGGCCGCAGCTGGAGCTTGGGCGCGGCGCTGCACCTCACGCGCGGCTTCGGCTACTACGAGAGCTACCGGGCGGGCCGCAAGTTCGCCAGCTACGGCCTGCCAAACGTGGTTATCGGGGGCGATACGCTCACCAAAACCAACCTGGTGGACCGCAAGTGGCTCAACAACAATTTTTACGGCGGCACGCTGGCCCTCAACTACCAGCCCACCAATGGCAAGCTGCAAGCCACCCTGGGCGGGGCCTGGAACCGCTACGACGGTGACCACTACGGCGAAATTATCTGGGCCCAGTATGCTTCGACGAGCTTCCTGAACCAGCGCTACTACTTCAACAACGCCGTGAAAACGGACTACAACGCCTACGCCCGCGCCACCTGGCAGGTGCTGCCGGTGCTGGGCGTGTACGGCGACGTGCAGGTGCGCCATATTGAGTTCGCCATCAACGGGTTGGAGCAGGGCAGCCAGGACGTGACCACCCGCGCCCGCTACACGTTTTTCAACCCCAAAGCCGGCGCGACGCTCCGCCTCGGGCGCGGCCAGCAGCTCTACGGCAGCTTCGCGGTGGGCCAGCGCGAGCCCGTGCGCTCCGACTTCACCGACCGCCCCGTGGGCGACCAGACGGCCAAGGCCGAGCGCCTCGAAGACTTCGAAGGCGGCTACCGCTTCAACTGCACCGGCCTGGGGTTGCTGGGGCCGAACGGCGCGTTGCGCCTCGAAGCCAACGGCTTTTACATGAATTACCGGAACCAGCTGGTGGCCACCGGCCAGCTTAACGACGTGGGCACGGCCCTGCGCACCAACGTGGCCCGCAGCTACCGCCGGGGCGTGGAATTGTCGGGCTTCGTTTCGGCCAACGATAAAATCAGCCTCAGCACTACGCTGACGCTGAGCCAGAACCGCATTCTGGATTATCAGGACGTGACGTACGATGCCAACTACGCGCCCGTGCGGGCGGCGGCGCGCCCGTCCACCATTTCGTACTCGCCGGGCGTGGTATCGGCCCACACCCTCGAAGGCCAGCCGGTGAAGGGCCTGCGCGTGGCGCTGCTGCTGAAAACCGTGAGCCGCCAGTACCTCGACAATTCCGAGAACAAAAGCCGCAGCCTCGACCCGTACAACACCCTCGATTTCCGGTTGCGCTACGCCCTGCATCCGTCGTTTATGAAGGAAATTGAGCTGGGCCTGCTCGTGAATAACCTGCTGAACCGCGAATATTCGGCCAACGGCTACACCTACAGCTACCTCGGGGCCAGCGGCAACCAGGAAACCTTCAACTGGTTCTACCCGCAGGCCACGCGCAACTACCTGGCCTCGGTGGGGCTGAAGTTTTAGCGGCCCGCGAAACGCAGCGGTGCGCAACGCTCCTGACGCGCAACCACGATGGCTAGGAAGCCGCCCACCAAAGAGCGCGGATGTGCGCCGCATAGTCGGGCTCTTTGGTGGGCGGCCGCTTTGGCGCAATGGGCCGGGCCGCCTGAAATTTTGGCGGGATATAGGCTGGCCAATCGGGCAGTCGCGCCGTATACTGCCCCCATGATTCCGCTCATCACCCAAACCCCCCGCCTTCAGATTCTGGCCGCCAGCCGCGCGCTGCTCACCGCCGAGCTGCAGAAACCCCAGTATTTCCCGGTCCTGCTCGGGGCCGCGCTACCCGCCGACTGGAGTACCGCCCAGGTGCCCCGTCCGGTATTGGAGCAGTCGCTCGAACACCTCACGGCCGGCGGCCGCGATGCCGCCGGCTGGCACGGCTGGTACGCCCTGCGTAAAGCCGACGACACCGCGCCCCGCACGCTGGTGGGCGTGGCCAGCTTCGCCGGCCGCCCCGATGCCACGGGCACGGCCGAAATCAGCTTCGCCATCGCGGCCGACTGGCGCGGCCAGGGCCTGGGCACCGAGCTGGTGGCCGGCCTGGTGCAGCAGGCCGCCGACACGCAGCTGGTAAGCCGCCTGACGGCGCAGGTCGCGCCCGATAATGCAGCTGCCCGGCAGGTGCTGCTGCGCAACGGCTTCGCGCCTACCGACCCCGCCGCCGATGGTGCCTTGCGCTTCGAGCGCGCCGTGGAGCCCGCGCCGGCCCCCGCGCTGCCCGCCGGCGCATAGTTGGGGCGGCTTTGCCAGGCCGGGCCGGCCGGCGGGTGGGGCCGGAAAGCGGGCGGCATCGTGGCAGTTCTGCGGAATCGCAATACCTTTCGCCGGTAGAGGCCGCGCCCCGTCGGCTTTCATCCCCCTTGCCAAGCCTTTGGGCTTCGACCGATTATGCCCGCCCACCCCATTGCCCACCCCATTGCCCCGGTGCTCGAAACCCGCCGCCTGCGCCTGCGCGGCTTTCGGGCTGGGGATTTCGACGCCTGGTTTGCTTATAGCCGCTCGCCCGCCTTTTACCAGTACCTCACACCCGAAGCCATGCCGGCCGAAGAACTTTGGAAG
>JALYUH010000322.1 GCA_030853985.1 Bacteroidota bacterium
GCCTTCCACAAAGCTTCGGAAGTAGCTGGTGACTTGGTTGACAAGGCCAAAGGCCTGGTTGCCGGTGACGAAGCTGCTGACAAAAAAGACGACGAAGCCAAAGCCTAACCGCTTAGCCTTGTTGCAGAAAGGAGCCCCGGCGCATGCGTCGGGGCTTTTTTTGTGCCCCAAACCTTGCCCACGCCAACTACTCTCGCTACCTTTGCACTCCCAAAGACCACTACTGGTGACGTGACCGAGTGGCTAGGTAGAGGTCTGCAAAACCTCCTACGGCGGTTCGAATCCGCCCGTCACCTCAGCAGCAATGCTTCGAAAAGCCTCATTCGCCCCCCGGCCGATGGGGCTTTTTTCATGTCAAACGGAACGAACTAGGTGTTTTGCCCGCGTTATGCCTACATTTCGTAGCCAAGCTGGGCCATTGGCCGTACTTCGGGCATCCCTCGTTCTTTACCACCCCACACTTTATGAAGATTGTTGACCTCCGCACAATGCGCGGGCCGAGCTATTGGTCTGTTAAACAGTTCAAGCTGATTGTTGCCAAAGTTGATTTGCAGGAGCTGGCCGGGCAGTGGTCGAACACCGTGCCGGGCTTTGCCGGGCGGCTGATGAAGCTGTTTCCCAACATTGCGCAGGTGCAGCCGAGTGGCATGAGCGGCAAGCAAGCCGCCAAGCACCAGCCCCTGACGGAAGAGGCTTTGCTGGATGGGGAGCCCCTGGGCCACGTCATTCAGCACGTGGCGCTGGAGCTACAGCGGCAGGCCGCCATGCCCACGTTCTGGGGCAAGAGCTACCCGGCGCATGAGGAAGGGGTGGAGTACGTGGTGGTGGCCTACCAAGAGGAACGCGCCGGCCGCCGCGCAATGGAAGCCGCCGTGGACATTGTGGAGGCGCTCTGCAAAAAGGAAAAAGTTGACTTGAAGCCGATTGTGGCCGAGCTGCACAAAATTCGGGAAGACGAGTTTTTTGGGCCGAGCACCTACAGCATCGTGGCCGAGGCGGCCTCGCGCAACATCCCCTACATCCAACTCAAGAACACCAGCATTATTCAACTGGGCTATGGTGAAAACCAGCGCCGCATCTGGGCCACCACCACCAACCTGACCTCGCACGCGGGCGTGGAGGTAGCCGGCAATAAGAACCGCACCAAGGCCATGCTCGACGACGCGGGCGTGCCCGTGCCGCGCGGCACCACCGTGTACTCGGAGGCCGGCCTGCGCGATGCAATCGACGAGCTGGGCTTCCCCATCGTGACCAAGCCGCTCGACGGCAACCACGGCAAGGGCGCCACCATCCGCATCATGAACTGGAAGGATGCCGCCGAGGGCCTGAAAGCCGCGCAGGCCTACTCGCGGGCCGTAATTGTGGAGCAGTTCATCGAAGGCTTCGATTTCCGCCTGCTGGTGGTGAATGGCAAGCTCATTGCGGCTGCCAAGCGCACGCCCGCCGCCGTGGTGGGCAACGGCAAAAGCACCATTCAACAGCTGATTGATGAAGTAAACAAGGACCCGCGCCGTGGCATTGGCCACGAAAAGGTCCTCACCAGCATCAAAGCCGACAAGCACACGCTGGATATTTTGAAGGGCCGCCAGCAGACATTGAAATCGGTGCTGCCGGCCGGCGAAACGCTGTACCTGAAGAGCACGGCCAATATCAGCACCGGCGGCACGGCCACCGACGTAACCGACCAGATGCATCCCTATAACGTGCTGCTAGCCGAGCGCGTGGCCGGTATCGTGGGCCTCGACATCTGCGGAATTGATTTGATGGCTACCGACATTGCCGTGCCTCTGAACGAGAGCCGCGGCGCGGTGATTGAAGTGAACGCCGCCCCTGGTTTCCGCATGCACATCGCGCCCACCGAGGGCCTGCCGCGCAACGTGGCCGCCCCAGTAGTGGATATGCTCTTCCCGCCCGGCAGCACCGCCCGCATCCCGATTATCGCCATCACGGGTACCAATGGCAAAACCACCACCACGCGCCTCATCGCGCATCTGGTGGCCAGCCAGGGCTATAAAGTGGGCTTCACGACGACGGATGGCATCTACATCCAGGGCGTGCAGCTGCAGAAGGGTGACTGCACGGGCGGGCAGAGCGCCGAGTTCGTGCTGCGCGACCCAACCATCAATTATGCCGTGCTGGAAACCGCGCGCGGCGGGATGTTGCGCTCCGGCCTGGGCTTCCACACCTGCGACATTGCGGTGGTGACCAACGTAGCGGCTGACCACCTGGGCCTGCGCGATATTCACACCGTGGAGGAGATGGCGGCCGTGAAGGGCGTGCTGCCCCGCACCGTGCGCAAAAATGGCTGGGCCGTGCTCAACGCCGACGACGACCTGGTGTACGCCATGGCCCGCACCGTGGACTGCCGGGTGGCCCTGTTCAGCATGGACGAAAACAACCCCCGCATTCAGGAGCACGTGGAGGCGGGCGGTGTGGCGGCCGTGTACGAGGAAGGCTACATCACAATTTACCGCAACAGCTACAAGCTGCGCATCGACCGCGCCGTAGACTTTCCGGTGACGTTTGAGGGCCGGGCGGGCTTCAACATCGAGAACTGCTTGGCGGCGAGCCTGGCCGGCTACCTGGCCGGGTTTGATAAGGATGCTATCAAAACGGCTTTCCGCACTTTCGTGCCGTCGGGCACGAAAACGCCGGGCCGCATGAACGTATACAAGTTTCCGAAGTTCGAGGTGATTGTGGATTACGCGCACAACACGGCCGGCATCACCAAATTTGCCGAGTTCATGGACGCCACGTCGGCCACGCACAAAATCGGCATCGTGTCGGGCCTCGGCGACCGCCGCGACGAAGACACGCTGGGTTTCGCCCGTATCGCCGGCCGCATCTTCGACGAGGTGATTCTACGCCAGGACCGCGACCTGCGCGGCAAGTCGGCCGAGTTCCTGCGCGAAATAATGGAGCGTGGCCTGCGCCTCGACAAGCCCAAGCTTAAAATCACCTACATCGACAACGAGCCCGAGGCCATCGACCATCTGCTGAAGCACACGCCCAAGGGTGGGGTAGGGGTCATCTTCACTGAGAACATCACCGACACGCTGGCCAAACTCGACGAGTTCGAGCAGGCTGTCTGAACCGCGGAAGCAGCGGATGATTGAAAAAGGCCGCCCAAATTGGGCGGCCTTTTTCTTTAAAGGTGGTTGGAAGTCATTCACGAAATCCACGAAATCCGCCGAATCCGCGTTCCAGACTTACTTCAGCGTAAACGTGGTTTTGCCCATCAGCTGGCCGCTCTCGTAGAGTTCTACGGTGTGGAGGCCTTTCTTGTACTCGGCGCCCTTGGCATACACAAATTCCAGCTTCTGGCGGGAGTTGTCGTATACCACGTCCTGTTTTTGGGTGTAGAAGGCCTCCTGGCCGTCCACGGTGAAGGTGCCGCCGCCCGTGCTTAGGTTGTAGAGGGCCGCGCCGTCGGGCTCCAGCACACGCAGGTATACGGCTTTGGTTTCCTTAGGCGACACGTCGTTGCGGGCGAAGTTGGCGGTGATTTTCAGCTTCTCGACGCGCTTGGCTTTGAACTCCTCCTTGTCGTCGTCCTTCTCCTTGTTTTTGGAGGTGATGATGGCCACGTGGATGTTGGCGGCCTGCAGGCGCGAGGCCACCGACACTTTCTCCGTTAGCTCTTTGTTGCTGCGCACCACCGTGCTGATGGTGTCGGCAAGCTTGTTCTGCTTCTCCTTCAGCGTAGTGGTTTCGGTATAGAGGGTTTCATTGTCCTTCTTCAGCTGCGAAATGTCGTCGTCTTTTTTTCGCAGCTGGCCTTCCAGGTTCTGGGCGCGCTGCTTGAATAGGTTTTGCTGGGCCACGGTGAAGCTGCCGGCCTTGAAGGAGCGCAGGCGCAGCAGGTCGGCGTTCACGGCCGATATTTTGGCTACCAACGAGTCGTTGCTGAGGCCCAGGGCTTGCAGTTCCTGGCTCTGGCGCTCAAAATCAGCCTTCAATGCCTCGTATTGCTTGATTTGCTCCTGGAGCTTGCTGTCTTTGGCTTTTACTTCGGTGGTCAGCACCTCGTTTTGCTGGCCTTTCTGCTGGTTGAGGTAGAACAGGACACCGTTGATGCCGAGCAGGACGAGCACCAGGGCCACCCAAAGGAGGACGCGGCTGTTGTTGGAGCGGGGTTCGGGGGTTTCGTTAGGGTCCATGCGGGAATAGTTAAGCGAAAGAAGCAGATGGAAATCGAGAGGCGTGGCGCAGGGCGGCACGTACCTTTGGGCGTAAAAATAGGGGAGTTTGGTGCCCTGGCAAGTTAAACCTATACTTCGACCCCATGAAAACGGTTTTACCCGCCTTCGATGCGGCCTACTGGCAAGCACGTTACGACGACGGCCGCGACGCTTGGGATACCCGCGGCATCACTCCGCCGCTGCGCGCTTACTTCGACCAACTCGATGTCGCTGCCCAGCCGCGCATCCTCATTCCTGGGGCCGGCCGGGCCTACGAGGCCGAGTATCTGCATCAGCTGGGTTTCCGGCAGGTGTTCGTGGCCGACATTGCCCCCGAGGCCTTGGCCGCGCTGGCCGCCCGCGTGCCCGGCTTCCCAACGGAGCACCTGCTGCTGGCCGACTTCTTTGCCCTAGCCAACGACCCGCCCTACGACTTCATTGTGGAGCAGACGTTTTTCTGCGCCCTCGACCCCGCCCTGCGCCCCGCCTACGCCCGGCAGTGCGCCCACCTGCTGCGGGCCGGCGGCACCCTCATGGGCCTGCTGTTCGATACTGATTTTGGGACCGTGCAGGAGCCGCCCTTCGGGGGCAGCAAAGAGGAGTACCGCGCGTATTTCGCGCCGTACTTCGCGTTTCGCCACTTAGAAACCGCCACCAATTCGCTCCGGCCCCGGCAGGGACGCGAGTTGTTTATTTGTTTGAAGAAAGTAGTGAGTATGGAGTAGCAAGTGACAAGACAGCCATTGCCTGCTTATTTTTCATCTTCCCGTTTCGTTACTCGCTACTCCATACTAACTACTGAAAATCATGCTCCAGGCCCTCGCCAATACCCTCCCTCACTTCCGTAACACCAATTCCGGCCAGTTTTTCCTCATGGCTGGCCCCTGCGTCATCGAAGGCGAGGACATGGCCCTGCGCATTGCCGAGCGCATCAAGCACATGACCGATAAGCTACAGATTCCCTACATCTTCAAGGGTTCCTACCGCAAGGCCAACCGCTCGCGTCTCGACTCGTTCACTGGCATCGGCGACGAAACGGCGCTGCGCATTCTGCAGAAAGTAGGCCACGAAATCGGCGTGCCGACGGTCACGGACATTCACGAATCGAGCGAAGCTGCGCTGGCCGCCGAGTACGTCGATATGCTGCAGATTCCAGCTTTCCTGTGTCGGCAGACCGATTTGCTCATCGCCGCCGCGCAGACCGGCAAGGTGGTCAACATCAAGAAAGGTCAGTTTTTGAGCGGCGAGGCCATGAAGTGGGCCGTGGATAAAGTGCGCCAGGCCGGCAACCCGCACGTCATTCTCACCGAGCGCGGCAACTCGTTTGGTTACTCCGACCTCGTGGTAGATTTCTGCAACCTGCCCACCATGCGCGCGTTCGAAGTGCCCGTGGTGATGGACGTGACGCACTCGCTGCAGCGCCCCAACCAAAGCAGCGGTGTCACCGGCGGCCAGCCCGCCCTCATCGAAACCATTGCCAAAGCCGCCATCGCCGTGGGGGCCGATGGCCTGTTCATCGAAACCCACCCCACACCCGCCACCGCCCTATCCGACGGCGCCAACATGCTCCCGCTCGACCAGCTCGAAGCGCTGCTCGTGAAGCTCACGCGGGTGCGCCAGGCCATTCAGGACCGGGGCGACGTGGAACTGAACCAACTGCCGTAGTACAGTAGCGTGGACTCTGCGAGTCCGCGCGTGGGTGGGGAGGCCTTAACGGGATGCGGACTCGCAGCGTCCGCGCTACACCCTCACGCCCGTAGCCAGAAGTGCTGTTTGGGCTGGTTCTTCCGGAAAAACACCAACCCGATATAGAACAGGTCCACCGTCAGGCGCACGTCGGGGTGGGCTTTGATGGCTTCCCAGGCCCGCTCCATATCGGCCGACCAGTGAATGTCGTCAAAGACGAATACCGACTCATCGGTGCGGTGGGCAAGGCACTGCTCGAAGTAGCGCAGCGTGGGCTCGTAGCGGTGGTTACCATCGAAAAAGGCGAAATCGACCGGCGCGCCCAGCGTTGCCAGGGTGGGCGCGAGGGTGTGGTCGAGGTTGCCTTCGACCACTTCGACATTACCTAAGCTCAGCGCCGCGAACGTTTCGCGGGCTACGCCTGCCACGTTGGGGCAGCCCTCGAAGGTGACGACGCGGCTGCGTGAGTCGGCCGCCGCCAGGTAGGCCGTGGTGAGGCCCAGCGAGGTGCCCAACTCCAGCACAGTGGCCGGGCGCAGGTAGTTGACCAGTCGAAACAGCAGCTGCGCCAGCTTCTTCGGCTTGGCGGCGGTGCGGGCAATGTCGGCCACGCGACGCTGCCGGCCCGCGCCGGTGTGCGAGCCCGCCCCCAAGTCCGTCACGCTAATGCTGGCCGCACTGGTCAGCAGTTGCCGCCGCCGCTCCTCAATGGCGGCATACGGTCCATACGGCCCGGTGTGTTGCACCACCGACGTGTAGAGCCCAAAAATAAACGGCGAATGCAGCCCGTGGGCGTTGCCCGAACGCAGCCAGAAACGGAGGTAAGCGAGAAGTTGAAACAAGTAGGTCGCTACAAGCTGTCAGCTGCAAGCTGTCAGCGTTGTTAATCGGTAAGGCGAAAAACAAGATTGCCGCTTGCAGTTGACAGCTTGTAGCTGCAAAGCTAATTCATCCGGTACGGCACCATGAGGGTAAACTCCGGGATTTCAACGTTGAATTCTTGGGCATTGGCGACCCGCTCCATCAGGTAGGTGCCGCGCATCTTGCCCACACCCGATTTTAGGTTGCAGCCGCTCACGTACTGGTGGGCCTCGCCGGGTTCCAGCACGGGCTGGCGGCCCACCACGCCTTCGCCCTCCACTTCGCGCACCGCGCCGTTGGCATCGTGGATGTACCAATGCCGGCGCAACAGCTTCACCGTGAACTCGCTGTTGTTGCGAATATCGATTCGATAGGCAAACACGAAATGTTCCTGGCCGGGGCTGGAGTAGTCGGGCAGGTAGTTGGTCGTAACCGAAACGGTAACGCCTTGCGTAGTGATGGTGGGCATAGTTGGCAAAGCTAAAAGGCAGCTGCGGGCGTAACAGTCGCCCCCAATAATTGGTTTTACGCAAACGCGGCTTCCGAACGCCGCTTCTACCCGTTTATTTTCCTGCAAACTTCCATGGTAAAGATAGCCGAAAGCTGGCGGCCCGTGCTGGCCGATGAGTTCGAAAAGCCCTACTTCCAAAAGCTGATTGCTTTTGTGAAGGGCGAATACGCCACCGCGACCGTGTACCCGGCCGGCTCGCACATTTTTCACGCCTTCGACGCCACGCCGCTCGACCAAGTCAAGGTCGTCATCCTGGGCCAAGACCCTTACCACGGGAAAAATCAGGCGCACGGCCTTTCGTTCTCGGTGCAGGACGGCCAGCGCACGCCGCCTTCGCTCGTCAACATCTTTAAAGAGCTGCAAACCGATATTCCCGGCACGGCCGCCGCCCCCAACGGCAACCTCGACCGCTGGGCGCAGCAGGGCGTGCTGCTGCTCAATGCCACGCTTACGGTGCGGGCCAGCGAGCCCGCTTCGCACCAGAAGCGCGGCTGGGAAGAGTTCACCGATGCCGTCATCCGCAAAGTGTCGAACGAACGGCCCCACGTTGTGTTCATCCTCTGGGGCGCGTACGCCGGCAAAAAATCGGAGCTGATTGACGAGCGCAAGCACTTGGTCATCAAATCAGTGCATCCCTCACCGTTTGCGGCCGACAAGGGCTTTTTCGGCAGTAAGCCCTTCAGCAAAGCCAACGCCTGGCTGGCCGAGCACCGGCTGACCCCGGTGAAGTGGTAGGAGCAGGTTAAACCTAAAAGGGCGGCGTTACCAGAAGCCGTTCAATACGGTTCCGGTAACGCCGCCCTTTTAGGTTTAACCGCCTTAGTGGATAATGCTGAACAGGCGGTTCCAGCGGATTTTGTGCCAGAAGTCGGCGTTGGGGTCCATCGAGAGCCAGATAAGGACGGCTTTGCCCACCACGTGGTCTTCGGGCACGAAGCCCCAGAAGCGCGAGTCTTCCGAGTTGTGGCGGTTGTCGCCCATCATCATGTAGTAGTTCTGCTTGATGGTGTAGCTGGTCAGCATCTTACCGTTCTGGTAAATCATACCATCCTGCCAGGTAACGCCGGTATTGTGCTCGTAGTGGGCCACAATTTTAAAATAGATGGCCGCGTTGGCGGGCGAAAGCGTGATAACCTGGCCCTTTTTCGGGATGGGCAGCGGGCCGTAGCTGTCGAGGCTCCAGTTGCGGGGCGTGGCGCTCATGGCCATCGAAACGTGAAAGTCGGCCACGTCGGGGAAAAGCTGCACCTGGGGCTGCAGCACCGTCAGGGCCTTCACGTATGGCTGCTTCTTAAAGTAGTCGGCCGTGGCCTGGGTGCAGCTGATGGTGTAGCCGTAGCTGCCGGGCGTGGGGCCGGGCACGGCCTGGGGCAGCCCGCCGGGCGCTTCGTACTCCACTACGCCGTGGCTGCGCAGGGCGGCCAGTACCTCGTCGTTGGGGCTGTCTACCTGCATGAAATAGGTGGTTTGCAGGCCCGGAGCATTTTCGCCGGGCTTACCGTTCAGAAACACCTTGCCATCCCGGATTTCGAGGGTGTCGCCGGCCACAGCCACGCAGCGCTTAATGTAGTTGGTGCGCAGGTCGGCCGGGTACTGGCTTTCGTGGGGCACGTGGAAAACCACCACGTCGTTGCGCTTAATCTCCGAAAACCCCGGGAAGCGAAAGGTGGGCAACTGAATGAGTTCCGAGTAGCTTTTCAGGCCCGTGCCCCACACGGTTTGGTGGGTGAGGGGCACCTGCAGCGGCGTTTGGGGCGTGATGGGACCGTAGTGCAACTTGCTCACAAACAGGTAGTCGCCCACCAGTAGCGAAGCCTCCATGCTGGGCGACGGAATGGTGTAGGCCTCGAACGTGGCCCAGCGAATGAGCGTGGCCGCCACGATGGCAAAAATCAGCGAATCGGCCCACTCGCGCGATTTGGTTTTGGGCGGCTGGGGCGGAGCGGTGGGGTCGGTTTTGAGCAAAGACATGGGGAGGGCAAGCGTGAGCCTGGCAAATTAATTCAGTAAAGAAACGCAGCAGAACGCCAGCGCGCGGCGGCCGGGCCGGCGGCTACAGGCCCAGCAGCTCCGGCATGCCAAACACGCCGGGACGGCCGGGCAGCCACTCGGCCGCCAGCAGGGCGCCCAGCGCGAAGCCCTCGCGGCTGTGCGCAGCGTGGCTTAACTCCAGGGTATCGACATCAGAGGTGTAGGTGACGATGTGCGTGCCCACTGCGTCGCCGGTGCGCTCGCTGATGACGGCCAGCTCGGTGGGCGCTTCGGCCGGGGCATTGCGCCAGCTGGTTTTGGCCGGGAAATTCCGCAAAATACCCTCGGCCGCCGTGAGGGCGGTGCCGCTGGGCTGGTCGATTTTCTGGGTGTGGTGGATTTCGCGCATCGCCACGTCGTAGCCGCCAAACTGGGCCATTTTGGCCGCGATGTACTCGTTGAAGTGGAAGAACAGGTTCACGCCTACGCTGTAGTTGGAAGCGTAGAACAAGCTGCCATTCAGTTCTTTGGTTAGCGTGGTGGCCTCCTCGAAATGATGCAGCCAACCCGTGCTCCCGCACACCACCGGCAGGCCCTGGCGCAGGCAGGCCACGACGTTGCCAAAGGCCGAGTCGGGGTGCGTGAACTCGATGGCGACATCGACGGTGGCCGGCGTGAAGTCCGTAATGGTGGATTGCGAGGCGTGCAGGTCGACAATGCCGGCGATGGTGTGTCCGCGCTGAACGGCCAGGGCGGCAATGGTCTGGCCCATTTTACCGTAGCCGATGAGGAGAATGTTCATGAATTTAGTTGTCAGTTGGTCGTTGTCAGTTGTTGGGCCGTTTGAGGTTCGCATCGTCAGAAAACGGACAACCGACCATGACCAACTAACAACTGATTAGCGAACCCGCAGCGCAAACAGCACGCCGGGGTTGATGGGCAGCGCCCACGGCTGGCCGGGCGTGGGCAGCAGCTGGGGCTCCCAGTGCAGGCTCAGGTCGGTGCTCACGTCGAAGTCCTTGAGATGCGCATCCACCAGCGCATCTACGATTTGCAGGCCGTAGGCAATGCCGATGTAGAGGTAAAAAATGTCGCGGTTGCTGCGATAGAACTGAATGCCACTGCCGCCGGTCAGGGCCGAGTAAGAAG
>JALYUH010000323.1 GCA_030853985.1 Bacteroidota bacterium
TGCCTACCCCGATGGCGTGGGCCTGCGCGGAAAGGCCTTGCAACAGGTGACCAACGCGGTGCAGCAAAGTGAGCGGCCCACCATCGTGGCCGGTGATTTCAACGACGTGAGCTGGTCGAGCACTATCCACCAGCTCACCCGCGAAGGGGAGTTACACGACGTGAGCCTCGGGCGCGGCCTATACAATACGTTCAGCGCCCGTTCCTGGCTCATGGGTTGGCCGCTCGACCACTTTTTTGTCAGCGAGCCGTTTCAGGTAGTGGCGCTTAAGCGCCTGCCTGACGTGGGCTCCGACCACTTTCCACTGTACATCGAGCTGGCACTGCCTGACAAGTAAGTATTGGCCTGATAATCAGTATCTTTTGTAAATTCTCATTTCTCAATCATCCCGTTTATGCCTACGTTTTCTTTTTCCAACGCCTTGCTGTTGGCTGGTGTCCTAGCTTTTTCCGGCTGCCAATCGGGCAACGAAGCCCCGGTAGCGGCCGACCTGAACTCCGCCAACCCCGCCGTGGCCGAGCAGGCCCGCAAAGTGCAGGAGCTGTCCACCCAGATAGCGCAGCAGAAGGCGGTTATCGAAACCGAAAAGAACAAGCTCACCGCCATGGAGCAGCAGCTGGCCGGGTCGCGGCAGAACCTGGAAGGCCTTAAAAAAGAAGTGCAGGCGACGCCCTAAATCCGAGCAAGGCCCGCCCGGCTGACGCGGGAATTTCCGCGCAATCTCCATTTTCCCGCCCTTCCTTTTTAATTACATGGACTTTTCCATCGCCTGGCAAAAAATCAACCAGATGGGCCGCGATTTTATGGGCTTGCTGCCCAACCTGCTTTTTGGGCTGGTGGTGTTCGTGGTGTTTATTTTCATTGCTCGCGGGGTGCAGTCGCTGGTCGAGCGGCTGGTGCAGAACCGGGGCCAGAGCCAGAGCCTGAAGCTGCTGCTGAGCCGCTTGTCCTACGTGGCCACCCTCATGCTGGGCATCCTGATTACGGTCACCATCATGGTGCCCAGCTTCACGCCGGCCAGCCTGTTGAGCGCGCTGGGCGTGGGGGGCGTGGCCATCGGCTTTGCCTTCAAGGACATTTTTCAGAACTTCCTGGCCGGGGTGCTGCTGCTGGTCACCGAGCCCTTCAAAATTGATGACCAGATTAAGTACAAGGATTTTGAAGGCACCGTGGAATCGATTCAGACCCGGGCCACCACCATCAAAACCTACGACGGCCGGCGGGTGGTTATCCCGAATGCCGAGCTGTTTATCAACGCCGTAACGGTGAATACGGCCTACGAGCATCGCCGCCTGCAATACGACATCGGCATTGGCTACGGCGACGACATTGGCCGGGCCCGCCAGCTGATTATCGAAGCCATGAAGGGCGTGGATGGCGTGCTGACCGACCCCGCGCCCGATGCGCTGGTGGTAGATTTGGCCGGCAGCAGCGTCAACATCCGCGCCCGGTGGTGGATAAACCCGCCGCGCCGCGCCGACATCATGGACGCGCAGGACCGGGTGCTCGAAGCCATCAAAAACACGCTCACTGCCCACGGCATCGACCTGCCGTTTCCCACCCAGCAAATCCTGTGGCACGACCAGACCGAAGCCACCGACGGCGACCGCAAAAGCCAGCGCGAAGGCTGGCCCGCCGGCGAGGGCGACGTGCCCCCGGCGCGGGCCGCCGTGCGGCAGGAGCAGCGCGAGCAGCAAACAGCGGTAGCTACTGCGCCGCAGCAGCCGGAAAAGGCCTCGGAGTAGCGCCCGCCACCCGCCCGTTGCCGCCCGCCGCCCGCGCCCCAAACGGGCCGCAACCGGGCGCAGCCACGTATCAGCGGGGACACCAAGCTTCTAATTTTTACTGCATGAGTGAGATTCACCGCACGTTTGAGTTGCTTTCGCACAAGTTGATTGGTTGGGTGCAGGGGTTTATTTTGCTGTTACCCAACCTGCTCATTACCTTGCTGTTGCTTACGGCCACCGTGTTTGCCGCCCGGCTCACGCGGCGGGCGCTGGCCAGCGTGCTGCCCCGCGTGTCGCCGGGGGCAGTTACGCTGCACAGCCTCATCAGCACCCTATCCTACGTGGCGGTCCTGCTGATAGGCATCTTTTTCGCGCTCGAAGTGCTGGGGCTGGATAAGACGGTGACTTCGCTGCTGGCCGGCGTAGGGATAATTGGCTTGGCGCTGGGCTTTGCGTTTCAGGATATTGCGGCCAACTTCATCAGCGGCATCATCATCGCCGTGCAGCGGCCCTTCACGGTGGGCGATGTGATTGAAACCGACAAGTTTTTCGGCACCATCGAGCGCATCAACCTGCGCACCCTCGACCTGCGCCAGGTAACCGGCGAGCTGGTGCGGGTGCCCAATCGCAAGGTGTTCGAGAGTGCCGTTACCAACTTCACCGTTACCACCCGCCGCCGCGTGGATGTGGAGTGCGGCGTAGCCTACCACTCGGACCTGGCCCAAGTGCGCGCCGTGGTGCTGGCCGCCATGGCCGACTTTCCCGAACTGCTTACCGACCCGGAGCCGCAGGTGATGTTTACGAGTTTCGCCGACAGCGCCATCAATTTCAGCCTGCGCTTCTGGATTCCGTACCGGCGGCAGGTCGACTACGTGGGAGCCAAAAGCGAGGCCATCATGCGCATCAAGCAGGCGTTCGATGCGGCCGGCATCGTCATTCCCTTCCCCATGCGCACCCTGGACCTGCCGCCGGAGCTGCTGGCCCGGCTGGGCAACGCGCCAGACTTAAATATCTGATAAGAAATTTGTTAAGCTCCGGATTTCGAGGCCAGGGGTGCCCCCCGGCGGCGTGGGCGAGCTGCTTGGGCTGGGCTCGGTAGCATGGTGCTTTTTTATAAAATATCCTTCGAGTACAGGCTGGGTCGTGCATTTTGATGCAGCTTTGCGCGCTCATTATTCGCTTTTATCCCTGCCCGTATGTCCCTGCCCCTCGTAGCGCCCCTGCCTCCCGATGCCAACCCTGAAGTGGCGCAGCTGGCTACTTTCTTCAACGAAACGCTGGGTTTCTGCCCCAACAGCGTGCTCACCATGCAGCACCGGCCCGCCATTGCCACGGCCTTTATCGAGCTGAACAAGGCCGTGATGGCCAATCATGGCCGCGTGAGCAGCGCCCTCAAGCGCCTCATCGGCTACGTGAGCAGCCTGGCGGCCGGCTGCCAGTATTGCCAGGCCCATACCATGCTGGCCGCCGGCCGCTACGGGGCCGAACAAGCGCAAATGAACCACATCTGGGAATACGCCACGCACGCCGCCTTTTCGCCGGCCGAGCGCGCGGCCCTGGACTTTGCCGTGGCCGCCTCGGCCGTGCCCAACGCCGTGAACGAAGCCATTGCCCACCACCTGCGCCAGCACTGGAACGAGGGCGAAATTGTGGAAATGCTGGGCGTCATCAGCCTGTTTGGGTACCTCAACCGCTGGAACGACTCGATGGGCACCCACCTGGAGCCCGGGGCCGTGGCCCTGGGCGAGCAGCAGCTGGCCGGCCACGGCTGGTCGCCGGGCAAGCACGCCTGAAAATTCCAGCTAGACCTGACGATGGCAAACACCCTGTTCGGCATGGTTGCGTCGGGACCCGGAATCGAGCTGCTTGCGGCCCTGAATACGCTGAAAGCGTGATTTAATGACCGGTTGAAGCAAGCAAAAAGTAGTTGATAATCAGTAGGTTTGAAGGGAATGAGGCCGCGTGAATACCAGCAACTACGGCGGGTGGCAACCGGGCGGCTTCGCGCCCCTACCGGGCTGCGTTGATGCGCCGGTGCTTCACCCGAAACCGGACCCAGCCCAGCGCCACCATGCCCAGCCCAAACGGCACAAAAAATGCCCCAATCCACACGAAAATGTGCTCCCGAAAGAAATTGATGAGTGAGAAGCCTGCAATCACCAGCGCCATGCCCGTGCGCAGGTAGGCCAGCCAGGTACGCTCGTTGGCAAGGTTGGTGCGCTCCAGGGCCAGCCCGTCGCTAAGAGAAAGGGGAGGCGCAGGCGGTTGAGGCGAAGTAGACATAGGAAAATGGGTATAGGTTGGGCGGCGGGCGGCGCTACCAGCGTGCCAGCGTATCGCGCAGATGCTGGTAGCGGGCCTGCACTTGGTCGAGGTCGTAGCTGCCGCTGAGGTTAGCTTCGGCGGCGGCCAGGGTGAGGTCGGCCTGCTGGCGCAGGGCGGCGCGGCTGGCCGGGTCG
>JALYUH010000351.1 GCA_030853985.1 Bacteroidota bacterium
GCCTTCATCTGGGTGAATTTGGCAAACTGCTCGGCCGTAAACACCGTTTTCAGCTGCTCATCAAATTTCAGCTCGGCGTTTTTCATGTCCTGCGGCGAGCCGTAGCGGCGGCCGTTGGTCACGCGGCCCTCGCGCAGGGTTTGCAGCTGCTCGCGCTGGGCCAGCAACATGGGCTGCAGCTGGGTTTGCTGCTCGGGGGTGAGGGCCAGCTCGGTGGTGAGGTACTGCACGCGGCGGGCCACCATGCCCTCGGGCGTTTGCTGGAGGCCGCCGGCGGGCGGCACGGTGCGCACCACGGTGCCGGGCGGGGTGGTCGGGGCGGGGGTTTGGGCGAGGGCGGCCGAGGTAGTGGCCCCGCCCACGGCGAGGAATAGCAGAAGCTTTTTCATAACGCGAACAACGAAAAAAAGGGGGTAATGTGGCGGCGGCACGGGCCACCGGGCGGCAATATCGGCGGGGCCCAGCAAGGAGCGGGCCAGCCGCCCCGGCGGCCCCGGCGGGAAGCAGTGTCAAATTGCTGCCTATATTTCGGCCCCGCTGCCGTGGGCGGCCCGTTTTTGGGGCTTCTGCCCGCGTATCGGACGCGTTTCTTTTCTTCTCATTCCCACTTTTTCTTTCTTATTCACATTCCTACACATGGCAAGTATTTTCGCCAAAAAACCGCTGGCCGTGCTCCTGGGCGAGGCCAACTCGACCGGGCATGGCACCCTGAAACGGACGCTGGGCGCGGGTAACCTCGTGGCCCTGGGCGTGGGCGCCATCATTGGGGCGGGCCTGTTTGTCCGCACTGCCGCCGCCGCCGCTCAGGCCTCCGGGCCGGGCGTCACGCTGGCTTTCATTCTGGCTGCCTTTGGCTGCGTGTTTGCGGGCCTGTGCTACGCCGAGTTCGCGGCCATGATTCCCATTGCCGGCTCGGCCTACACCTACGCCTACACCACCATGGGCGAGTTTGTGGCCTGGGTTATCGGCTGGGCGCTGATTATGGAGTACGCCCTGGGCGCGGCCACTGTCAGCATTGCCTGGAGCGAGTACCTCAACAAGCTGCTGGAGGTCTTCGGCACCAGTATACCGTACAACCTGAGTCACTCGCCCTTCGAGCACGCCGTCATCAACGGGGTGGCGTATGATGGCCTCATCAACCTGCCGGCCCTGCTCGTCATCGTGGCCCTGAGCTTGCTGCTGGTGAAGGGCACCCAGGAGTCGGCCATGTTCAATGCGGTAGTGGTGGTGCTGAAGGTTGTTATCGTGCTGGTATTCATCGCAGTGGGCTGGCAGTTTATCAACCCGGCCAACCACACGCCTTATCTCATTCCGGCCAATACACCTCCGGTGATGCACCTGATAAAAGGCAAGCTGGAAGTGCTGCACGAATACGCGAGCTGGAACAAGCATGGCCTGGGCGGCATTATTGGCGGGGCCGGCATCGTGTTTTTTGCCTTCATCGGTTTCGATGCGGTGAGTACGGCGGCGCAGGAGGCCAAAAACCCCAAGCGCGACATGCCCATCGGCATTCTGGGCTCGCTGGCCATTTGCACGGTGCTCTACATCTTGTTCGGGCACGTGCTGACGGGCGTGGCCAACTGGAAGGAGTTTGCCGACCCGACCAAGGGCGGCGAGGCCAGCGTGGCCTACGCCATTCGGGCGCACATGCCCGGCTACGGCTGGCTGGCCACGGCCGTGACGGTGGGCATCCTGCTGGGCTTCACCTCGGTTATCCTGGTGATGCTCATGGGCCAGAGCCGCGTGTTCTTCTCGATGGCCAAAGATGGCCTGATGCCCAAAGCCTTCTCCGAGCTGCACCCCAAGTTCAACACGCCCTACAAATCGAACCTGATGCTGATGGTGTTCGTGGGCTTGTTCGCGGCCTTCGTGCCCGGCTCGCTGGCCGGCGACCTCACCTCGTTTGGCACGCTGCTGGCCTTCGTGCTCGTGAGCCTGGGCGTGTGGATTATGCGCAAGTCGGACCCCGACCAGCCGCGCCCGTTCCGCGCGCCGCTTTCGTCGCCGAGCTTCCCGCTGGTGCCCATTATGGGCGCACTGGTGTGTACGCTGCTCATTGTGGGCCTCGATTTGTTTACCCTGGAAGTGGCCGTGGGCTGGATGCTGCTGGGCTTCATCGTGTATTTCCTCTACGGCAAGCGCAACTCCATGCTGCAAAAAGGCGTGGTGGTAGTGCCCACCGAAATGGACGAGGAAGCCTTCATCAAACCCGACGATAACAACCGCTAACTAAAAAAAGGATGGTGGGTTGGTAAGCCTCCGGCTTAAGCCCCAGTTACCCTAAAATAAACCGAGCCCCGCTGGTCGTTTCAGCGGGGCTCGGTTTGTTTTAGAGCGGTTTCAGGGCTAGTGTACAGCGCATCGTAGCGCGAACTTTAGTTTGCGTCCCCACGCCGGGGCAACAACTCGTTCCGCGTCGCGAACTAAAAGTTCGCGCTACTAGCTACTAACTCCGAAAGCGCCCTAGGGTAAATGGAAGTGCCCGGACCCTGCTGTGACCCGGCCGTTTTATATGTTTGCTGGATGAATATAAAGGGCAAGCCTCGTTTGATGAAGCGCCGGTGGGCATTGGCCGCACTTTGCTTTGGCCTGGCGGGCTGCTGCCAGAGCACGCAATGCGACTGTGACGTTTCTTCGGCGGGCGACGTGGTGCTGCTGGCCGACCAGGACAGCCTGCGGGGCGGGTTTCGGAAGGCTGAGCTACGGGCCGCGTACGCGGTGCGCTACGTGCGGCCGGGCTTTGGCACGCCCGTCGATACGGTCGCGCTGGACTTGGTGGGCGGCGCGTACCCAAGTGCCTCCATCAGCCTACAGGCCCTGCCGCTGGGCCGGCGGGCGGGCGCGGCAACCGGTGCCTTCACCAATTATGACTATCGCCTGGTGTTGCCCAACGCCCGTCGCACCTATGAAGTAAGCAGCCTGGACGTCGCAACCGGCGTAACGCGGGGCTGTTGTGCTTGCCCCATCAACGTGCGGCGGCGCTTCGTGCTTGATGGCCGCCCGGTAGCAGCCGAAGGTGGCGCAGCCATCACCACGTTGCGCCGTTAAGCTGGCCCGACGGCCCCGGGCAGGCGGGGTGGCTAGCCGGCCACGGGCTTCACCTCGCTCTTGAGCTTGAGCACGCGGTTGCCATTGTCCTGCACGATAACGAACGCAGGGTCGTCGGCCGAGCCGTTGCGATGGATTTCGGCCCCCTTGATGGTACGGGTGACGGGTTCTTTATGAACGGATTCGATTTTGCCGGTGGCCGTACCAGTGCCATATTTCCAGTTGACGGGGGTGCCTTTGCGCATGGGTTGGGGGGAGATTGCCGGGCGGCCACAAGCAGCCTTCCCTGGCGCATACTGGCAACGTCGCTTCCGCGTTGCCCGGCTTTACCGTTCTTTGCACCGTTCAACCATGCGTGGTGCCTTTGGGCCGCGCCCCCGTTCATGCGTCGTTTGCTGTTTTTGTTGCCCTTGCTGCTGTGGCAGCCGGTTGCCGGTCGTGCCCAAACCAATGCCTTCGTGCCCGACGAGCGGGCCTACTACGGCCTGATTGACCGGGGCAGCGGCCGCAGCCTCGACGTGGCCAGTGCCAGCTTGGCCACCGGCGCGGTGGCCGTGCAGTGGGAATTCACGCACGCCAACAGCCAGCAGTGGCGCTTTGTGCCAGTGCGCCAGGGCAGCGAGTATTACCGCATCGAGGCGCGCCACAGCACCCTGTGCCTCACGGTGGCCACGGCCGGCGAGGGCGCGGCGCTGGTGCAGCGGCCGTTTCAGGGCAGCGCCGAGCAGCAGTGGCGGCTGGTGCCGGCCGGCCCGGCGGGCAGCTTCCAGCTCGAAAACAAGAGCGAAGCCCGGGTGGCGGCGCTGGCGGCTTCCGACAAGTTCAACGGCACGCCGGTGGTGGCCCAGAAGAGCAACGGCCGCGCCACGCAGCAGTGGCGGCTGTTTCGGCTGCGCCTGAACCTGCTGGAAGGGCCCTCGCCCTTTGGCGCGCCGCAGCTGCTGGCCGGCCCGGTGAATACGCCCGGCAACGAGCTGCACCCCGTGCTTAGCCCCGACGGGAAGACGCTGTACTTCGCCCGCACCAAGTTTGCCGGCAACACCGAGGGCAACACCGACTCGGGCGATGCCTGGCTGAGCCGCAGCCCCGACCAGGGCAAAACCTGGGGCGCACCCGAGCGGATGGATGCCATTAATACGCAGCAGAACAATGCCGTAGAAGCCACCACCGGCACGGGCGGCCAGCTATTGATTGTGCGCGGCACGTACGAGCGCGACGGTACTTTCCGCGATGAGGGCCTGAGCCGGGTGGCGCAGGCCGCTGCTACGGCCGCCGGGGCCACGCCCAAAACCACTAGGCCGGAGGCCTTGCGGATTGCCAATTTCTACTCGGCCGTGACGGGCACGGGATTTTTTATGTCGGCCGATGGGCAAACGCTGCTGCTCTCGCTGGAACGTGGCGACTCGGAGGGTGGCAACGACCTTTACCTGAGCCGGCCCGATGGCAGCGGCGGCTACTCCGAGCCAAAAAGCCTGGGGCCGGTGGCAAACTCGCCGGGCTTCGACTTCGCGCCCTGGCTCGCGCCCGATGGCAAAACGCTGTATTTCGCCTCGTACGGCCACATGGGCTACGGCTCGGCCGACCTGTTCGTGAGCACCCGCCTCGACGATTCGTGGACGCGGTGGAGCGAGCCCCGCAACCTCGGCCCGGCCCTGAACGGCCCCGGCTTCAACGCTTTTCTGAACCTGACGGCCGATGGCAAAACGGCTTACTACTCCTCCTCAGCCACGCCCAACGGCACGAAGGACATCTGGCGCACGGGCCGCGCCGTGGCCGCCGACTCGCTGCCGAAACCCGTGGTGGCCGAAGCCTCGGAAACCGATGGCCGCGCCGTGCTGAGCGGGCGCGTGCTCGATGCCCGCACCAAGCAGCCGGTGCCCGGCGCGCTGGTGAAGGCCAACCTGCTGGGTACCGGCCGCAACAGTCCGCAGTTCCTGGCCACCAGCCGGGCCGATAACTCGGGCAACTACCAGATGTCGCTGCTGCCGGGCCGCTACGCGCTATCGGCCATCGGCGGGCTCCTCACCATGAGCGACACGATAAGCGTGAGCGGCTCGCCGCGCCGCGATGTGCTGCTGAACCCGGCGGTGGTAGGGGAGAAAGTCGATTTGCCCAGCATCATTTTCGCCCAGGGCAAGGCCACGCTGCTGGGCTCTTCGTTCATTGAGCTCAACCGCCTGGCCATTGCCCTGCAAGCCGCCCCGGCCACCGAAGTGCGCCTCGAAGGCCACACCGACAACGTGGGCCCGGCCGATAAAAACCAGCAGCTTTCCGAAGACCGGGTAGCCGAGGTGAAGCGCTACCTCGTGGGTCGTGGCATCAGCGAAAACCGCATTACCACCGTGGGCTTCGGCGGCTCCAGGCCCAAGTTCAGCAATACCCGCGAGGAAACTCGGCGCCTGAACCGGCGCGTGGAGCTGGTGATTGTGAAGTAGGCATGGCCGTAGCCTGGACCCTGCGATTCCGGGCGTAAGGGCAGCGAGTACACCAGTACCAGACGACGACTAACGCGAGATGCTCGCTGCGCTCGCGCTCGGACTCGTAGCGTGCTGCGCTACTTCTTTCGCCGCCAGATGAAGCCATCCAACACGTAGTGCGTGGACTGCGGCAGCGCCAGCAGCGGTACCAGCCACATGAGCAGCGCCGGGCTGGCTACGGCGGGCAGCTGCTGAAACCAGCCAAACACCACGCCGTGCTCGCGCCACACCAGCCCATCCCAGAGGCCTTCTTCGAGGAAAGCAAACAGGACCACGGCCCCCAAAAAAACGGCCAGTCCGTAGCGCCCGGCCCAGGCCCCGCGCCGCTTAGGAGCGGGCGCCTGGGCCGGTTTTGGGCCGCCCGCCCACACCAGCGCCAGATAGGGAATGCCGTGCGACACGACGTTGAGCAGCGTGAATACCAGGTCGCCGTTGAACAGCACGATGCCCACGTACCACGACACCAGCGTGCCGGCCAGCAGCAGGTTGCGCGGCACGTTGAAGGCGCGGGTGCGGTGCCAGCGCCAGATTTCGCGGGCCGCGTACGCCGCCATCAGGCCCACATAAAGTACCGTGGCCACGGCGCGGCCCAACGGCCAGTCGAGCTGCACGAAGTCGCCTTCCACAAACCAGTTGAAGTTGCGCCCCGGCGAGAAGTGCCAGTACAGCAGCGGGTAGATGGTGGCGTAGTAGATGAGGGCCGTAGCCAGCCAGCGGCCCGGCGCGGCCGCTTCCTGCCGGCTATAAATCCGCAAAAACCCGTACTGCTGCCGGATGAAGTGAAACACCGCCAAGTAGGCCAGCGCCCGCCAGAATACCAGCCCGCCCAGGCTGTGCAGCGCTACGCCCGCCGCGTAGCAGGCCCCCGGTACCAGCCAAAGCAGCACGCGCCGCTGCTGCCGCCGTACGGGGTCGAAGTAGGTCTGGAACAGCGTGCCGTACACGTGCGCCACATCAATAAGCACCACCAGCGCCACCCAGGCCAGCAGCGGCATGGCCGCCGAGTGGCGGTAGGAAACGGGCAGCGCCAGCACCAGCAGCAGCGCCAGAAACGGCGGCGCCAGGATGAGCAGGCCATCATAGCGGGCAGAGCGAATCCAGGGTTGAGCGGGCATGAGATGGGGTAGCGTTGATGGAGGGTTTTACCGTCTGTCATGCAGAGCGTAGCGAAGCATCTTTACCGAGGTAGTGAATCAATCGTTTTTATTGCATTGAGCGGTAA
>JALYUH010000380.1 GCA_030853985.1 Bacteroidota bacterium
GCGTCAGACCCGGTTGGCGCGGGCGCGCAGCAGCAAATCGGCCAGCACCAGCTGGGTCATGGCTTCCACGATGGGCACGGCGCGGGGCAGCACGCAGGCATCGTGGCGGCCCCGGCCCACCAGCGTAATGGCCTCGCCCTGGTCGTTGATGGTTTGCTGCGGTTGGAGCAGCGTGGCCACGGGCTTAAAAGCGACCCGGAAGTAGATATCCTGGCCGTTGCTGATGCCGCCCTGGCTGCCGCCGCTGTGGTTGGTGCGGGTGCGCACGGCCCCGGCTTCGTCGGTATAAAACGCGTCGTTGTGCACCGAGCCAGGCAGCTTGGTACCCTCGAAGCCCGAGCCAAACTCAAACCCTTTCACGGCATTGATGCTGAGCAGCGCGTGGCCCAGCACGGCCGGCAGCTTGTCGAACACCGGCTCGCCCAGGCCGGCCGGGACGTGCCGGGCCACGCCCGTAATTACGCCGCCCACCGTGTCGTGCGCCGCCTGCGCCGCCCGAATGCGCGCCTCCATCCGCACGGCCGTTGCGGGGTGCGGGCAGCGCACGGGGTTGCTATCAGTGAGGTTCAAATCCAGCTCCTGATACTGTACGGGCACTTCTACTTCGCCCACGGCCGAGACGTAAGCCGCCGTTTCAACCCCGAAATGTGCCAGCAGCTTAGCCGCCACGGCCCCGGCGGCTACGCGGGCGGCCGTTTCGCGGGCCGAGCTGCGGCCCCCGCCGCGGTAGTCGCGGCGGCCGTACTTCACGTCGTAGGTGTAGTCGGCGTGGCTGGCGCGGTAGGCGTGGGCAATGTGCGAGTAGTCGTCGGAGCGCTGGTCGGCGTTGGGAATGAACAGGCTGATGGGTGTGCCCGTCGTCACGCCCTCAAACAGGCCCGACTGGATATGCACGGTATCGGCTTCCTTGCGCGGGGTGGTGAGGTCGGACTGGCCTGGCCGCCGCCGGTCAAGCGCCGCCTGAATGTAGGCCGCGTCCACGGCCACGCCGGCCGGGCAGCCGTCGATAATCACGCCGATGCCCGCCCCGTGCGACTCGCCAAAGGTGGTGATGCGAAAAAGGGAGCCGAAGGTGTTGGACATAATCAGAGTTGTTAGTTGCTCGTTGTCAGTTGTTAGCTTGAGAATGATACCAGCCTGATAACTGACAACGAGCAACTAACAACTAAAACCACCCGCAAAACTACGCTCGCCGGCCCGCCCGCCACCAGCCAAAAGCCCCCACGCCGGCCAGGCCCAGCAGCAGCCAGTCGGCGTAGCGGCGCACGTCGGCGTACACGTCGAGGGGTTGCAGGGTCGTATTGGCCCCTGCCAGCGCGGGGCCGTAAAAGGGGTCCTCGCCGGGTTTGGGCAGTGGGTCGGCAGCCAGGTTGGTGCCGCGCACCACCGGGTGCAGGCTGGGCCGTAGCGTGTCGTAGCGGCCCGTAGCGGGGTCGAATACCACCAGGCGCAATAGGCTATCGAGGTACACCGTACCGGCCTGCCGGGCCACCAGCCGGTACCGGAACAGCTTGCGCCCGCCGCCCGGCGCGGGCTCCTCGCGGGCTTCGGGGCCATACACGTCGAGGCCCGGGCGGGCGGCCAGCAGCGGGGCCAGCACGGCCGCCAGGTTGCCCTGCCCCTGCACCCCAAATGCCAGCGTAAACGACTCGCCCACGCGGGGGTGCGAGGTGCTCAGGGCTTCTACCTGCCGGAAATCGCCCACGGCCACCGTGCCCGCCCGGCCGCCCGGCAGCGGCAACACCGGCACCGTAAGGCCCGGCGACAAATACGTTTTGTAGCCCGCCAGCCGGTTGTCCTGGCCCGCTTCGGGCTTTTTCAGCAGCTTGAATTTCACCATCGTCAGGGCCAGGGGCGGGAAGTGCAGCGGTTGGCGCGTGAGCGGGTAATACAGGTTTTCGGCCAGCCGGAAGCGCAGGTATTTTTCGCCCCGGTGGCGCACCGTGTCGGGCGTTACGCTGGGTTCGGGGCCGGGCTCCTGCCAGGCCGTGGCCTGGTGCAGCTCGTGCAGCAGCGGCGGCAGCTGGTCGTCGAAATCATGAAAAGCCAATAGGGCCTGGTCTTCGGGCTTAAGGTAGAAATACAGCCCCACGCGCACCCCCTGGCCCTGGTACACGCGCGGCCGGTCGGCCAGCACGGCCAGAAACGCATGGTCGGGCACATCCTGGTACAGGGCCGGCCTGGGCTTGCCAAACAGCTTGTCGAGGTCGCCCACGGCCTGCAGCGGGGCCGTGGGGTTGGCCGGCTTGGTGATGGTGCCGGGGTTGGGCGGCGCGGCCGGCCCCACATGCACGGTAACCGCTTTCGAACGCAACACCACCCCATTCACCGTCAGCTGAAACGGCTTGATGCTAATATCACCCTCGCCATAGGGCACGTATTTCTGGGTAATGGTGAGGTCGGCGAACCGCCGGCCCTGCACGATGCGCGTGGTAGTAGTACTGGTTTTGCCGGTTTTCTTAAAGCCTTCGAGCTCCGGGAAATCCGAATACTTCCCTAACTGCCCGCCCCGCAGCCGAAAAGCCACCGTGTACGCGCCCGTTACGGGCAGCGCGGCGGGCCCGGGCAGCAGCTGCACGTCGGCCGGCCCCGTCGCCGGCGCAGGGGCTGTGCCCGTTTGCGCGCCGGCCGCCAATGGCCCCAGCAGCGCCCACAGCAGCAGCCAGCTCAAAAATCGTTGTGCAACTTGCCAGCCCCTTTTCACGGCTCAAAAGTAGCGTCCAATGGCCGGATTGGCTTTTTGCCCGGCCTACCCTGCCGTTGCGTCGTACCCGCAAACACGAAAAAGCCCGACCTTTTGAATCCTTTGCATGGGTAGTTGCCGTATCTGCTCCCAAAACCTCCGCTGATTGGGGATTGCAACGACCGAAAATCTGGTTTCTTGGTCCGTTAATTCCCTCTCGCTTTTGTCTGAATCATATTTCTCACCCTATTTCTTACGTTCATGTCTGACATTCTTCAGCCCCGCGGTTCCGACGATAACACGCTCGTGCAACCGATTTTCACGCCTATCAAGCGCCGCTCGTTCTTCATGTACGCTGGTGCTACTGCCGGCGCTACCGCCCTCGTGCTGGCCGGCTGCTCGAAAGACTCGCCTAATCCTGGTCCAAACCTGCCCACCGGCAACAGCACCACCTCCAGCGGTGCCATCAGCCTGGGCTCGGGCGATGTAGGCGTTCTGAACTACGCTTACGCCCTGGAGCAGCTCGAAGCGCACTTTTATAGCCAGGTAGTGGCCCTGTCGGCGACTGTACTCAGTACTACCGAATACGCTTACTTCCAGCAGGTAGCCAAGCACGAAGCCATTCACCGCGACTTCTTCAAGGCAGCCCTCACCCGCGATGCCGGCACCCAGGTGCTGCGCGGCCTGACGCCCAAGTATCCCGCTGGCACTTTCACCGACAAACCGACGTTGCTGAACACGGCTAAGGCGTTCGAAGACCTCGGCGTAGCGGCTTACAACGGCGCTGGTAAACTCCTCAAATCGGCCGATTACCTGCTGCTCGCCGGCAAAATTGTATCGGTTGAGGCCCGTCACGCGGCTTATGTCCGCGACCTGATTAGCAACGGCTCGTTTGCCGCCGATGACCAGGTAGATGCCATTTCCGGCCTGGATAAATCGATGACTCCTGTCGCAGTTCTGACTACGGCCCAGACGTTCATCACGGAGATGCTGGATGGCAGCGCTGTGGGTGTCAACGCTTAATTCCCCTCCTCTTCACTCGTAATCAATCCTCGCCATGAATTTCTTCAATATTATCAGCCAGCTGGCCGAAGTTGACTCCGACGTAATGGGCCGCCTCGACACGCGCCGCGCCGTATTCAGCTCCATCACCAGCGTTGGCAAGCGCACTGCTCAGGCAGCTGCTCCGGCCCTGCTGGCTTCGTTCTTCTCGAAAGCGTATGCTGGCACCACCGCCGGCGACCCCAAAGAGGTGTTTAACTACGCCCTCACCTTGGAGCTGCTGGAAGCCGACTTTTACAAGAAAGTAATTGCTTCGCCCTTGTTCGCTACGGCTACGACGGCCGCTCAGGCCGCTATCCGTCAGATTTCCAAGCACGAAGATTCGCACGTATCCCTGTTGCGCGCCGTAGTATCGGGCATTGGCGGAACGCCCGTTACCAACATTACCTTCAAGAAGGCCACGTTCGATTCGCTGACTACTTTTTATGGTGATGGCAGCAGCATTTTGGGCGTAGCTCAGTTGCTGGAAGACACTGGCGTACGGGCCTACAAAGGCCGTGCGGGCGACCTGCTGGGCCTGGCCGATGTAACCATCGGTGGTACCGTGTACAACCCTCTGGAAACCGCCCTGCGCATCCATTCGGTTGAAGCCCGTCACGCCTCGCACATTCGCTACATGCGCAACGCCCTCAACCCCGCCACCACGCCCTGGATTACGGGTGCCGGCAACCTCGATGGCCAGCCCCATTACCTGGGTGCTACGCCCGAAAGCAATGTTACCCAGTCGGGTGTGAACATTACCACGGGCCTGGGTACTACTTATTCGGCTGCCGATGCGCAGGCTTCGTTCGACGAAATCCTGACCGTGGCCGAAGTAACCGACCCTTCGCGCGCCGGTGGCCTGATTGGGGCCTAATCAGTGCCTCTGCAGCCACACTGGCTGCCGTTAAAAAACAACGCCGGTTCCGCATCACGCGGAACCGGCGTTGTTTTTTAGGCCTTTGCAACCATTGCAGGGGCAGTGAGTACCTTTGCAGTAGCCCCGGCCCCAGCATTTTGGGCTGGCCGCCCGATTGAAGCCCTAGCATTAGCATGTCTGAACACTCTTTTTCGCCCGCCTGGCGGGCGCAGCCCTTGGGGCGCCGCCATTTTCTGCGGGTTTCGGCGGCTTCGGCAGCCACGGTAGCCCTGGTAGCTACCACGGGCTGCGGCACCGATACCCCTCAACCCGTTGCGAACGACCCCCACCAGCTACCCTTGCCAACCGGCGACCAAGGCTTGTTTTACTACGCCTACCTGCTGGCCCTGGCCCTGTTTACTACTTACGATAAGGTAGTAAATAGCCCGCCCACCGACCTGACGACCGCCGAGCGGGCCATCCTCTCGGATATGCGCGCCCACCAGCTCGTCTACCGCGAGCTGATTCGCTACTACATCGACCCCACGGTTAAAATCGTGCTGTTTCCAACTGACTTCGCGTTCAACCCTAGCTCCTTCACGCTCACGACGCGGGCCGGTGCCCTGGCTGCCGTGCAGCAGCTCGCCGACCTGGCGGCGGCGGCCTATCCGGTACTGCTACCGCTGTTTACCAATGCGAGTGCCTACCCGCGCACGCTGCTGCTGAAGTCGCTTTCGGTGCAGGCCCGCCATGCCGCTGCCATCCGCGACCTGCGCACGCCCGGCTCGTTTGCCGACTCCACCGCGGTAGATACGGCTACGGGCTTGCTGCGCACCAAAACGCCGGCCGAGGTAACCGCCGACCTGACCCCCTTTTTCGCGCCCTACGTTATTTCCGTGGCCAATCTGGCCGTTCCTATATGAAGCTGCTCCCGTTTCTCGACCGCTTGGCCGCTGGCCCGGCGGCTTCCGCCAGCGCCCCGCGCCGGGCGCTACTCCAGCAGGCCGGCCGCACGGTTCTCGCGGCTCTGCCGCTGGCCCTCGCCGGCACTGCACAGCCCGTGGCGGCGCGCACCAAAGTCACCGCTTACGATGCCATCGCGCAGCTGCTTCAGCTCGAGCGCCTGCAACTGACTTACTACTCGCGCGGCCTGACTACCACCGGCCTCATTCCGGCTGCGCAGGTCGCTGGTTTCACCCGGATGTACGACCACCAGCTCCAGCACGTGGCCTTTTTGCAGAGTGCCTTGCAAACGACCGGGGCCATCGTGCCCGCCCTGCCAACGTTCGACTTCAGCGGCCGCAAAAACGTGGCCACCAACCCGGTGCTGTTTCCCAACGTGCTGAGCAACTACGACGACTTCCTGGCCCTGGCTCAGCAGCTCGAAGACTTGGGCGTGCGGCTCTACAACACGTCGGCCTTCATCAACACCACCGATGCCCAGCTCGCGAAGGTGTTGCTGCGCATACTGGCGGTAGAGGGCGAGCACTCGGCCCACGTGCGGGGCCTGCGCCGCGACCGCGGCGTAGCCGTAAAAAACTGGCCCAGCAGCGCCGATGCACCCATCGTGCGGCCTGCGGCCGCGCAGGTACTCACCGATGCCGCAACCAGCGGCGAAGACAGCATTGCGCAACTGGCCTCGGCCGGCGTGCCCATTGTGTTCAGCAACTTCCTCAACGTGTTCAGTCTCTCGTTTGTAACGGATGCCGCCTTGGCCGAAGCCTTCGATGAGCCCTTGAGTTCCAGCACCACGCAAAACAACTTGCTGGCTACTGCCCAGGCGGCGCTGGACCTGTTCAGCTAACCTGCGGGCCTATAAAATTGTGGCTTTTTGCAGCGAAAGAGTGGCCCTGGCTGCTCTTTTTGCGTATCCGGCAACCTAACCCAACGGGTAGTGTTTCAGTATTGCGCAATGGTTTGCAATTTACCTATTCCTTTACTTGCGCTGTCCCGCTGATGGTGCTATTTCGGGTCGGATTATTCTATTTTCACCTGCCTTTCCGCCATTCCGATGTTAGACTATGTGAAAATGATTTTGCTGAAAGTGAGCTTCAGTAAAATGCTGTTCGAGAAAGAGTTGCGCAAGGCGCTCAAAATATTGGTGGTGCCGGCCGAGTTGCTGGAATTTCGCCGGTGGTGCTATCAGCAGTTTTCGCGCATCTACCGCCGCGTGCTCAAGCGCGTGTTTGGCGAGCTGAGCCTGGGAGCGTAGTACAATATGCTTTAGCTTGTTGGCCGTCGTTGGGCTGAACACGGAGCGGAAAACAGCTTCTGCTTATTCTACTGCTCAGTTACAAACTTAATATTGCGCCGCAGGCCCTCGTAGCCCGTGCGCTTCACGGCCGACTGCCGGAACAACTCCGTAAATAATTCGTGGGTGATTTCGCGCCAGTCGCCCGGCGTGAGGTCTTTCAGGCCGGGCGCGGGGTTGAACTGCGGCTCCTGATGCGGCTTCGAGAAGCGGTTCCAGGGGCACACGTCCTGGCAAATGTCGCAGCCAAACACCCAGTTGCCGAACTGGCCCGCCACTTCGGTCGGAATCTGGTCCTTAAGCTCGATGGTGAAGTAGCTGATGCACTTGCTGCCGTCCACCACGTAGGGCTCGGTGATGGCCTGCGTGGGGCAGGCATCCACGCACTTGGTGCAGGTGCCGCAGTAGTCGCGAATGGGGCCATCGGCGGGTAGCTCCACGTCCACAATCAGCTCGGCGATGAAGTAGAACGAACCCGCGCCGGGCGTTATCAGGTTGGAATTTTTGCCCACCCAACCCAAGCCCGATTTCTTCGCCCAAGCCTTGTCCAGCACCGGCGCGGAATCGACGAAGCAGCGCCCGCCAATGGCTCCGATTTCGGCCTCCATATCACCCAGCAGCACCTTCAGCTTATCTTTGATGACGAAGTGGTAGTCGCGCCCGTAGGCGTATTTGCTGATTTTGAGGGTATCGTCGGGCTGTTGGGTTTCGGGCGCGGGGTAGTAGTTGAGCAGCAGCGAGATAACCGATTTCGCCCCGTCCACGAGCAGGCACGGGTCGAGACGCTTGTCGAAATGGTTCTCCATGTAGCCCATCTTGCCGTTCATGCGGCGTGTGAGCC
>JALYUH010000404.1 GCA_030853985.1 Bacteroidota bacterium
GTGCTCGTGGACGAAGGCAGCGCCAGCGCCGCCGAAGTGGTGGCCGGCGCGTTGCAGGACCACGACCGCGCCCTCATCGTGGGCCGGCGTACCTTCGGCAAGGGCCTCGTGCAGCAGCCCATCGCGCTCAGCGACGGCGGCGAGCTGCGCCTCACCATTGCCCGCTACTACACGCCGGTGGGCCGCTCCATTCAGAAACCCTACGGCGCCAACTACGCCGAATACAGCTCCGATGTGGCCAAGCGCATCGCCCACGGCGAGCTGGAATCGGCCGACAGCACGCACTTTGCCAAGAAGCTGCGCTTCCGCACCGACCACGGCCGCACGGTGTACGGCGGCGGCGGCATCATGCCCGATGTATTCGTGCCGCGCGATTCGCTGGCCCACTCGGCCTACTACACCGCCCTCATGGCCCACGGCGTGCCCCGCGCCTTCGCCCTGAATTTCTTTCAAGGCCACAAAGAGGAACTGCAGGCGCTGCGCTTCGAGCAGTTCAACGCCACCTTCCGCATCAGCGACGCGCAGCTGGCCGCCCTCGCCGCCCAGGCCACGCAGGATGGCGTGCGAACCGATGCCGGGGCCGTGCGCCGCTGCGCCGGCCTGCTCCGCAACCAGCTGAAGGCCTACATCGCCCGCAGCGCCTACGGCTCGGTGCCCTTCTATACCGTGCTGCGCGAGCACGACCTGGAGCTGCAGCGCGCCCTGCACGCCGTGAGCGACAGCACCGCGCAGCTGGCCCTGCTGGGCAAGTAGGGGAGGAGGGAGCAGTAGATAGGAGGGTAGCTTGTCATGCTGAGCGCAGCGAAGCATCTTGACTGCCCAACGCAATCTATTTGGTAAAGCGGATTAGTGGTGGCGGGCAAGATGCTTCGCTGCGCGCTGCATGACAGCCAGACGGCTTTCCTTACCCTCCTGGTCCGTACCTTCACGGTCCCATCCCACCCCCGCAATTATGGCTTATTACCACCGCCTCGGCCAGATTCCGCGCAAGCGCCACACCCAGTTTCGCCAGCCCGATGGCTCCCTATATTCGGAGCAGCTGGTGGGCACGCAGGGCTTCCACGGCGTGTCGTCGCTGCTCTACCACGTGCACCCGCCCACCCAGATTAAGCACGTGGGCACGCCCCGGCCCTACGCGCCCAAGCTGCTGAAGGACCGCCCGCTGCAGCCCGAACACCTGCGCACCCTGGCCCAAACCACCACCGGCGGCGATTACCTGGCCGCCCGCCAAACCCTGCTCGGCAACGCCGACGTGACCATGAGCATCTGCAACCCTACGGAGCGGCGGATGGACTACTACTACAAAAACGCCCAGGCCGACGAGGTGATTTTTGTGCACGAAGGCAGCGGCGAGCTCTGGAGCCAGCTGGGCAAAGTGGTGTTCGAGGCCGGCGACTACGTGGTAGTGCCGCGCACCGTCATCCACCAGTTTCATTTTGATGAAGGGCCGGTGCGGCTGATGATTGTGGAGTCGTTCAGCCCCGTCGAAACCGTGCGGCGCTACCGCAACCACTTCGGCCAGCTGCTGGAGCATTCGCCGTACTGCGAGCGCGACATCCGCCCGCCGAGCGAGCTGATTCTGGAAAACCAGCCCGAAGGCGACTACGTGGTGCACGTCAAAAAAGAGGGCCTGCTGCACGAGCTCACCTACGCGCACTGCCCCTTTGACGTGGTGGGCTGGGACGGGTATTTCTACCCTTACGCCTTCAGCATCCACGATTTTGAGCCCATCACCGGCCGCCTGCACCAGCCGCCGCCCGTGCACCAGACGTTCGAGGGGCACAACTACGTCATCTGCTCGTTTGTGCCGCGCCTGTTCGACTACCACCCGCTCAGCATTCCCGCGCCCTACAACCACGCCAACGTCGATTCCGACGAGGTACTGTACTACGTGGCCGGCAACTTCATGTCGCGCAAGGGCGTCGATTTGGCTTCCTTCACTTGGCACCCCACCGGCCTGCCGCACGGCCCGCACCCCGGCACGGTGGAAGCCAGCATCGGCAAAAAAGAAACCCACGAGCTGGCCGTGATGGTCGACACTTTCCGCCCGCTTTATCTCACCGAGGCCGCGCTACCTTACGTCGACGGCCGCTACCCGATGAGCTGGAACCCCGGCTTCGTGCCCGACCCGCCCCGCTCGGCCGATATGATGGATTAACCGGCCCGTAGCGCAAATTTTCAATTCGCGTTTCGAACGGGCGATTGGTGCCGGACGCGAACCAAAAGTTCGCGCCACGGTGCTGCCCTCAAAAACTGCTTTTGGCGCCCGGGGCGTAACTTCAAGCACTGGCTTAAACCCTGGCCCCGAAATTTTTAGCGGTCAGACTGCGTATAGTGGAACCGAACCAATTACCCGGCTTATTATGAAAAAACTACTTTTTCTCGCTCCCGCGTTATTGCTGCTGACGGTGTTCGGCTGCAAAAAAAACGTCCTTGATGAGCTATTGACCTTTACGGTCGATGTGTCGCAGAACTCGCGCATCCCCCCGCCCAGCATCTTCTACACGGGCTTGCCCAAACCGGTTTCCATCATCACAAATTCGGAAGCCTCGTTCCGCAACAACAAGACCACCCGCGACAAGGTCAAAAACGTGCTGCTCGACCAAATGCAGCTGACGCTGGTGAGCCCGGCCACGCTCAACTTCGACTTTCTGGATACGCTGCGCGTGTTCATCAA
>JALYUH010000422.1 GCA_030853985.1 Bacteroidota bacterium
GGCTACCAGGCGGCATAAGAAAGCGGTGAGGCGAGGTCAGGGCGCGGCCGGGCCGTACACGCCCTTGCGTCGGCCAATAAGCATACTCATATTCAGCAGCTTACCCCGTGATACCAGAAGTAAAACCACCGCCAGCCCAACCCGCAAGAACCCCGCGGGCCGGGCCGGCGTACCAGCGGCAGCAGCGCAATTCCCGGCGCTGGTTGTTACTTGCCTGTATGCGCCACTTTTGCACTCGTTTACCGCTGGCTTTGCTGCTGGCGACGCTTTCTGTTTTCACCGTTTCGGCCCAGAAAGTGGGCCTCGTCCTCAGCGGTGGCGGAGCCAAAGGGCTGGCCCACGTGGGCGTGCTCAAACAGCTCGAAAAAAACCACATTCCCATCGATTACATCGTGGGCACGAGCATGGGGGCAGTGATTGGCGGCATGTACGCAGCCGGCTATTCGCCCGCCGAGATTGAGCAGATTGTGCTCAGCCCCGATTTTCAAAGCTGGACTTCGGGCAAGGCTTTGGAAAGCAAAACGTTTAACTTCCTCACGGCCGAGCCGTCGCCGTCGGCCCTGCGCCTGGGCATTGCCATCGACTCCACGTTTCAGGCCCGGGTGAGCACCAACCTGGTGAACGATTTGAACCTGAACCTGGCGCTGGCCCGCCTGCTGGCCCCAGCCTCGGCCAGCTGCAACTACAACTTCGATAACCTGTTCGTACCCTTCCGCTGCATGGCGTCGGAGGTGTTCACGCGCCAGGTGGTGGAGCAGAAATCGGGCGCGCTCTCCGATGCCATTCGCAATTCGATGTCGTTTCCGCTGGCTTTCCGGCCCATTCGCAACCTCGACGGTAAGTACTACTACGACGGGGCGGTGTATGACAACTTCCCCACCAACACGATGAAGAAAACCTTCGCCCCGGACATCATCATTGGGGTGAACGTGGGCGACGTGGCCATGAAAAAATACCCCAAAAACGATGACGCGCTGCTCGGCAGCACGGTCGCGTTTCTGGGCACCAGCGTGGCCGACACGTCGAGCGTAGGGCCCAACGGCATCTATATTCAGCCCGACCTCGACAACATGGGCGTGGGCGATTTCGACCTGGTGAAAAGCTTCGTGGCCAAGGGCGACACCGCCGCCCAGCGCAGCATGGCCAAAATCAAGACCCGCATTGGCCGGCGCGTCGATTCGCTGGATTTGCAGAAGCGCCGGCTGGCTTTTCAGGGCAAGGCCCCCACGCCGCGCTTCATCGACGTGAAGGTGCGCGGCCTGCGGCCCGACCAGAATGAGTACGCAGCGCGCTTTTTCCGCAAAAACGGCCGCGAGTATTCACTCGATGACATTGAGGAAGGCTACTACCGCCTGGCTTCCGACGACTATTTCAAGAACATTTACCCGCGTATTCGCTACGATGCGGCCCGCAAAGGCTACGTCTTCAGCGTTGATGCCCAGCGCAATAACAACGTGAGCGCCGAGGCGGGCTTCGTCCTCAGCAACCGGCCCATCGACAACCTGTACTTCGGGCTGGAGTACCGCTACCTGCGCAGCCTGCTCTACACGGCCTCGGCCGATGTGAGCCTGGGCCGCTTCTACAACGGCGCGCACGGCTCGTTCCGCATCAACGTGCCGGCCAAATACGCCTACTTTATCGAGCCCGAAGTCACTTATAATCAGTGGGACTACCAGAATACCGCCGGCGTGCTGGGGCGCGATGTGGTGAACACCCAGGTGCGGCAGCAGGATACCAAGCTGGGCGCGCAGATTGGCGTGAGCCCCAACTACCGCAGCCGCCTGCTGCTCGACGTCGCCACTTTTGTTAACAAGGACGAGTACACCAATTCCAAAGAAATAAAATCGGCCGACGTGCTCGATGCCACGGTGTTTCGGGGGGCCACCGCTGCCCTGCGGCTGGCCCGCAACACCCTCAACCGCAAGCAGTATGCCTACACCGGCCACCGCTACGTGTACACGCTGCGCGGCGTGACTGGGGCGGCCACTTACACGCCGGGCTCCACGTCGGTGCTCGATGCAAACTCGCAGCACCATGAGTGGCTGCAGTTCCGGGCCACGGTAGAGCGCTACTTTTCGATGAAGAAAGAACGGCAGGCCTGGGGCTATTTCGGCGAGCTGATGGCCAGCGGCCAGGGCACGTTTTCGAACTACCGCTCATCGCAGACCTCCGCGCCGGTGTTTGCACCGTTGCCCGACTCGCGCACGCTGTTTCTGGATAGCTACCGCTCGGCCCGCTACGTGGCCGCCGGCCTGCGCTATACCCAGCCCTTCCTGAAAAAGCTCGATTGGCGCACCGAAGTTTATGTCCACGTCAACGGCCAACCCCTGGTGCAGGGCGACTTGCAGCAAGCCGTGCGCAAGACGGGCTTCGACCGCCCCCGCCTGACGGCCAGCACTGGCCTGATTTTCCAGACGCCGGTGGGCCCGCTCGCCCTGAATGCCCGTTTCTACGACGACCCTTCCGAGCGTTTCGGCGTGTACGGCCACCTGGGCTACCTGCTTTTCCGCGGCCGGGCGCTGGAATAGGGTTCCGGCCTACCGGCCGGCCGCTGCCTACTTTTCCAAAAGCATGCCGCAAAAGCAGTTATGGACACCGAAAAAGCCCCGTTGCTGCACAGTAACGGGGCTTTTTCGGGATGATGTAGCGGCGGGGCCGGCCCCCACCCGTCGTTGAACGGAATCGATACAACGGTGCCAACGTCCGGGCGGCGGCCGGCCCCGTCGCTACATCGTCAGCGCCGCTGACACCGCGGCCGGCACCTCCAGCGGCAGCAGGTGGCCGGCGGCGGGCACTTCGGTGAAGGTGCTGCCGGCGGGCAGGTACGGCAGCGTGAGCGCGCGTTGCGTAGCGGGTGTCACGGCCTTGTCGTGCGCGCCCACCAGCAGGTGGCACGGCCCGGCCAGCGTGGCCAGCGCGGCGGTGATGTCGGTGCGGGTGCCGTGCTCCAGCCAGTGGTCCCAGGCGGGGCGGCGGGTGCGCAGGTTGTCGGCGACTACCAGCGCGTGCGCAGCGGGTGGCAGGGGGTGAAACGTGATTTTGCGGCAGGTTTTTTCGGCCTCGGCGGGCTGGCCGTAGGCGGCTAACGCGGCGGCGCGGTCCGCGTCGCTCATGGGCTCGTGCGAGGGCGGCGAGGGTGAGAGCAGCACCAGCCGGCGCAGGCCGGCGGGCCGGCGGGCGGCCAGCAGCAGCGCTATTTTGCCGCCCATGCTGTGGCCCAGCAGCGTAAAATCGGTTACCCGGTGTTCGGCCAGGTAGGCCGCCACCCAGTCGGCGTAGGCCCGCACCGAGTAGTCGAAATGCAGCGGCGCGGGCGTGTTGCCGAAGCCGGGCAGGTCAGGGGCCAGCAGCTGGGTATCGGGCGATAGTAAGGGGCGCAGGGCCTGCTCATCACGAGCCAGCAAGCGCTCGACGAGCAC
>JALYUH010000424.1 GCA_030853985.1 Bacteroidota bacterium
TGACCCAGGCCGAGGGCAAGAAAATTGTGGACGACCTGATGAAGAGCGGCGAAACCAAGCGCGCCGAGCTCGAAAAGCAGTTCCAGGGCATTGTGGAGCGCGCCAAAAGCACCGTGGGCCTCGGCGATGACAAGCCCGCCAAAGGCAAAGCCGGCGCGAAAAAGCCCGCCGCGAAAGCCACTACTAAGCCTGCCGCCAAAGCCAACGGCGTAGTGAACACTGCCCGCAGCACCGCCAACCACGCTGCCAGCCGCGCCGCCGGGGCCGTGAAAACCGTAGCCGACCGCGTGAGCGCCGCCGCCGGTACCGCCCAGAAATCGACTGCTGCCATGGCCGGTGCCGCCAAATCGGCCGCCAAGCCCACTGCGAAACCAGCAGCCAAGGCTGCTGCCAAACCCGCTACCACGGCCGCCAAAGCTCCGGCTAAACCCGCCGCCAAATTGGCGTCGAAGCCCGCTGCGAAGGCTGCGGCCAAACCCGCCGCCAAACCGGCTGCTTCGGCTGCCACGCCGGCTTCGACCAGCGGCGAGAGCAACTCGTAGGTATTGCCCTGACTCATAAAACCCCGTTTGCCGCGCGCAGACGGGGTTTTTTGTGCTGATGCCGAGGCGAGGTGACTCTGACAGCACGGCCGAATCTGCGAAATCAGTTTAATCTGCGTAAATCTGCGGTTGATGTTTAAAAATACGATTTCCAATCTGGCCCGCATCCGACAGGTGGCCGAGGTGCTGCTGCGCTACGGTTTTGAGGATGTGGTGACGACGACGCCGCTACGCCGCCTCGTGAGCCAAGCGCGTCGGCTAAGCTGGCAGCGTGCCGACCGCCAGGTGTTCGAAACCACGCGCTGGGAGCGGGTGCGCCTGATTATCGAGGAGTTGGGCCCAACGTTTATCAAGCTGGCGCAGGCCATGAGCAACCGGGCCGATTTGCTGCCCGAGGCGCTGATTGACGAGTTCGAAAAGCTGCAGAGCAACGTGCCGCCGTTCGATACGGTGGTGGCCCGCCAGATTATTGAGGAGGAGCTGGGCCGGCCAATTTCGGAGGTGTTCAGTGAGTTTGACGACGTGACGCTGGGTTCGGCCAGCATCGGGCAGGTGCATCGGGCCCGGCTGCTCACGGGCGAAGAAGTGGTAGTGAAAGTGCAGCGCCCCGGCGTGCGCGAAAAGGTGCGCTCCGACCTGGCGCTGCTGCACGAGCTGGTGCGCCTCACGGCCGGCTTCCTGCAAAAACACGGCCTGGCCAACCCGCAGGACATTGTGGATGCCTTCGAGCGCAGCATGAGCAAGGAGCTGGATTACACTGCTGAGGCGCGCTCGATGGAGCAGTTCCGCAAGCTCTACGAGGACTACACCACGTTTTACGTGCCCAAGCCCTACCGCGAATTGAGCACGGAGCGCATTTTGGTGATTGAGTTTGTGAGCGGCTGCAAGATTACCGACAAGGCCCAGCTGCAGGAGTGGGGCCTGAGCCCGGCCACGGTGGCCGAAAACGGCATGGACATCTACCTGACGCAGATTTTCGAATTCGGTATCTTCCACGCCGACCCGCACCCCGGCAACGTGCTGGTGCGGCCCGATGGCACGGTCGTGCTCATCGATTTCGGCATGGTGGGCCGCCTCACCAAGCAGCAGAAGTATGCGTTTGCGGGCGTGTTCATCGGCATGGCCCGGCAGGATGCGCGCAGCATGGCACTGAATTTCCGTCGGCTGGCCCTCACGGCTGAAATTCCGGACATGCGGGCTTTCGAGTCGGACCTAAGCCAGCTGATTGAGGATTTCGCGATGCTCGACGTGAAGGAAATGAGCATGAGCGACCTGGCCGACGCGCTCCAGAACATCATCTACAACTACAAGCTGCAGGTGCCGGGCGCGGTGTTTCTCATTCTGCGGGCGCTGGTGATTCTGGAAGGAATTGGAAAGGTGTTGCATCCGAATTTCAATACGTTCGAGTTCGTGGCACCCTACGGGGCCAAGATTATTCGGGAGCAGTACTCGCGCGAAAACCTGCTCACCGAAGCCGAGTACACGGGCACCCAGCTGCTGGCCCTGCTGCAAACCCTGCCCGCCGACGTGCGCCAGATTGTGCGCAAAATCAGCAAGGGCGAGCTGCGGCTAAAAATCGACCTGGTGGGCTACACGAACCTGCTGCGCAAGGCCGACCAGCTCGTGAGCCGTACCATTCTGGCGCTGCTGAGCGTGGGCGGGCTGCTGTTTTCGGGCCTCTCGCTGTTGGGCCGCTACTCGCCCGACATGCCCTACCACCGCGGCGTGCCCGAAATAACCTGGTGGGGCCTGGGCGCAACCGGCTTCCTGCTGCTGGTGCTGCTGCTGCTGGGCACGCGGCGGCGCGAGAAGTCATGATAAAACCTCGGTCGAATGCTGTATAGTAATGATAGATAAGTTCTTGTGGGGTACGATGCTCACGTTGCCTGCACCTGTTGTGCGCGGGGCCTGACTACGCCGCGGCCTTGTCCGGAGTTCGTGATGAGCGACGAGTACGGCACTTACCAAGCGCTTCCCAAAGACCTCTGCGAAAACGGCTTGCTGCTTTGTCGCGCCATGAGCACCGCTTTTAATACCTGGGAAAGCCAGGCCTGTATGCACCCGAATATGAATGCCGCCAGCGAACGAATAGCCAATTCGTCGCAGATGTATGCCCTTCGGTCGCTGGTGGAGGAGTAGGGCGGCCCGGCCCGCTACCTCACCAACCCACGCGGCGCGAGGCAAAATTTACGTTCCCGTTGTATTTGGGTGGCGGCTCTCTGTTGGGCACGCAGAAGTGGTTTTATATGGTAAGGCCGGGCATTGGGGTTAGGTTGTAAAAATCAGGGAGTGACAACTACTTCTGTACTAAACAGCTGGTTTATCAGACCGGCTTTTTCCAGCGCTTTCTCGCGTTTGTCAATTGCCGCAATGATGCCAATTCTGGACCCTTCCACACTCAGCAGGACCCTATACAGCCCCTGCTCGCGCACCACAAAGCTGGGGGCGATGCCATCGTGCTGCACGTAAGAAGCATTAAACGGAGCAACCGTAATGCGAACGACTGTCGGCAACGGCAACCATTCGCCGCGCCGATAACCCGCAATCCATTCATACTTGCGGTAGCGCATGAAGGCCGTATCCAGCCGGATGCCTTCGTAGCTGGCTATCATCACGTAGCCTAACGCGATAAATACCGGCCCGATGAGTAGCTGTAGCAGCGTTACTTGATTGGCAAACAGGTTGGCGAGAGAGGAAAACAAGGCCAAAACCCCCACTCCCGCAATTGGGTAGCCCGCAAACCGAGCGGTGGAGGGGAATAAGGGTCTCACCTTGCCATCGTATTGCGAAAGCAGGGGTCCGGCCATTAAGCGAGCTTCATATCTGCAATTATTGCCTTGATTTTCTCGTGGCCCAGGCGGTTGGCCAGGTTGTAGTCCACCACTGATTTCAGGGGTTGCTTCACGCTAAAATAGAATTTGATTTTGGGCTCGGTGCCGCTGGGACGGGCCGAAATTTTGCTACCGTCTTCGGTGAGGAACTGGAGCACGTTGGAGCTTTCCACGCCGGTTTCGGAGGTAAGGCCGGTGGCCAGGTCGTGGATTTTGCCGGTTTTGTAGTCGCGGATTTCCACCACTTTCAGGCCCGCGATGTGCTGCGGCGGGTTGGCGCGCAGGGCGGCCATCATCTCCTGGATTTCCTCGGCCCCGCGCTGGCCTTTTTTGGTGAGGGAAATCAAATCCTCTACGTAGAGACCGTACTGGGCATACATGGCCACCATTTCCTGGTAGAGCGTGCGGCCCTGGTCCTTCGCCACGGCGGCCATTTCAGCCACCAGCGCGCAGGCCGAAATCGCGTCCTTGTCGCGCACAAAATCGCCAATGAGGAAGCCGTAGCTTTCCTCGCCGCCGCCGATGTAGTTCTCCTGCCCTTCGAGGTCGCGGATGAGGCCGGCGATGTATTTGAAGCCGGTGAGCGTGCGGTAGCTCTTCACGCGGTAGTGGTGGGCAATGTCGCCGAGGATTTCGCTGGTGACGATGGTGTACACGATGAAATCATGCGGGGTGCTTTGGCCGGCGCGGTGCCGGGCCGAGAGCAGGTAGTTGGTGAGCATGGCCGCCGTCTGGTTGCCGTTGAGCAGCACCCATTCGCCCTCGTTGTTTTTCACGCCCACGCCCACGCGGTCGGCGTCGGGGTCGGTGGCGAGCACGATGTCGGCGTTGGTGGCCTGGGCCTGGTCGAGGGCCAGCTGCATGGCGTTTTTCTCCTCCGGGTTAGGCGACTGCACGGTGGGGAAGTTGCCGTCGGGCGTGGCCTGGGCCTGCACCACGTGCACATTCGTAAAGCCGAACTCACGCAGCAAACCCGGCACCAGCGTAATGCCCGAGCCGTGGATGGGCGTGTACACGATGTTCAAATCGTGCTGGCGCTGAATGGCGGCTTGGTCGATGCTGAGCTTCTTCGCCTCGGCGAAATATTTGGCATCAATATCGGCCCCGATTTTGATGATTTTCGACGGGTCGGCCTCGAATTTAACCTCGCTCGGGCTGGTGATTTTATTGACTTCGATGATAATGTTGGCATCGTGCGGGGCCACCACCTGCGAGCCGTCGTTCCAGTACACCTTATAGCCGTTGTACTCCTTGGGGTTGTGCGAGGCCGTAATCACGCAGCCGCTCTGGCAGCCCAGCTCGCGAATGGCAAACGACAGCTCGGGCGTAGGTTGCAGCGCTTCGAACAGGTACACGGTGATGCCATTGGCCGAGAAAATGCCGGCCGCAATCTGGGCAAACTCGGGGCTATTGTTGCGCGAATCGTGGGCAATGGCTACTTTGATTTCCTGGCCGGGAAAGCTCTGCAGCAAGTAGTTGCACAGGCCCTGGGTGGCCATGCCCAGCGTATAGCGGTTCATGCGGTTGCTGCCCGGCCCCATGATGCCGCGCAGGCCGCCGGTCCCAAATTCCAGGCTGCGGTAGAAAGCATCGGTGAGGGAATCTTCCTGCCCGTTGGCCTGCATGTCGCGGATGGCCTGTTGAGTTTGGGCATCGTAGGCCGGCGTGAGCCAGGTATCGATAGTGCGCTGAATTTCGGGAGTGAGGGACATGAGCGAAAGCGTAAGTAAGGTGTGCGAGGTCAGAAGCGAAACGGCCGCAAAGGAAAGAGGTTGGCTGGAAAATCCGGTAGCGGCTGAATTAGCGCGCCAGCCAGCGCCGCAAATCCAGCGTGTACAGCTGTTGCTTCACCAGCGCCACGTGCCGCACCAGCCGCTCATTGGAGATAAATACCCGCGCCGGCCCCACAAAACACAGTCCTTCGACCTGCCCAATGTGCAGCGCGCCGGGCAGCCGCAGCCGCCGGGCGCGGCCGGCCAGGTAGTTGGTGCCGTCAAAATCGGTGAGCAGCCACAGGAATACGCGGCCGGTTTTGGTGTAGCCCAGCAGCGCGGCCGTGCGCCCGTCGGGACTTAGCGAAGCGGCCGTGACGAGGCCCTGCGCATCCAGCGTTTCGTGCGGGCGGGCCACGTAGCGGCCGGGCTGCGTGGGCAGCGTGTAGTGGCGCGTGTGCCCGTCGGCCCAGCGCTTCGAGAAGAGGTGCAGCGAGTCGTGGGCGACGAAAAAGGCTTCGCAGTCGAAGTTGTGGCGGTACACGCCGGGCTCAAAATCCGTTTGCTCGGGGTAACGGAAGGCAATTTCTTCGGCCACGGCCGTGGTATCGGTGGGGCCGGGGCGGGGCAGCCGTAGCACGCGCAAATCGTGCCGCCGGCCGGCATTATTGCCAAAATCGCCGATGTAGAAATAGCAGCTGTCGGTGGCCAGCTCCTCCCAGTCGGTATTCGGAAAATTCACGATGCGCACGCGCTGCACCACGCGCCCACTGGCCGAATCGAGCCGGAAAATGGCCGGTGGGTTGTCGCCATCGTTCAGCGTCCAGAGCGTGCCGTCGGTGTAGAGCAGGGCCGAGGTTTCGGGCACGGCCGCATCGAGCCGGGCCTTACGTTTGGGGTGGGCGCGGGCGGGCCTGGCCGGTTCGATGCGCTGGGCCAGCGTGACGGCGGGCGCGGCGGCGAGAAGCAGGAGTAGCGCCGGCAGCAGGGTTTTTAGCATCGGGCCGAGGGAGGAATTCAGCGGATAAAAAAGAAAAACGGTCGTCATGCAGAGCGCAGCGAAGCATCTTTACTGCTCAACGTAATCC